>NZ_VZZR01000050.1:0-109079 GCF_009650555.1 Pseudomonas sp. EMN2 | reverse complement strand
TGTGAGAGTAGGTCATCGTCAAGATTCATTTCGCAAAACCCCTATCTGCGCATGCAGGTAGGGGTTTTGTCTTTTCCGCGGCCACAGCAGGCTGGTGTGGAACACCTGTGGGAGCGGGCTTGCCCCGCGATAGCTCTGGTAAGGCAACACTCTGGCAGTGAGGCTGGCCGGGCGGGCCTCATCGCGGGGCAAGCCCGCTCCCACGCTCTATGTATGAGGCGTTAGTGCTGCATAGACAGCTGTGGCCAACAAGGTGTCCAGGAGCCTCATACAGGGCCGTTTAGAGCCTAGCCACCCTGTGTGCAGCCATGTTGCCCTGATAGTCCAATCGCGGGGCAGTCTTGTCCTCCAGCGTGGTCTCTCCCAGTTCAGTGCCTGACCTGCAGTTTGCTCAATGCCAACTCCGCCAATTGACGGGCGGCTTCGATCTCGTGGGTGGACGTCAGGGACAGGCCTCGGCCTATGTTCGTGAGGTGGGCGGGGGTGTTCATGTGGATGATGGAGAGCGCGCAGAACAGCCGCTCCGAGATCTGGACCAGGAGGTCTTCCAGGGAGTGGGATATTTCGGTGGAAAGCGGTGGGTCGGGGACAATCTTCAACATGGTGTAATCCTTACTGAAGAGCTATCCACCATTGCTGTCAAACAAGTGGGTGGCAGCGTACGTGGGTTGACAGACCGGTCAGTAAGGAAACCCGGCGCACTCGAAAGTGCCCCACGTACAGCCGCCATGAAAGGCGAAGCCATGCGAGTTTATTACTGAGTCAGCCTGTCAAAGCTGATCGTTGATTCTGCAACGACCGGCCGAGACTAAAACCCGACCCAGACCACCGCAATGGCTTGAAAGGGCTTTGGAGTATGTTTGGGAAATGGACTACAGGGAATGGGGAAAGTCTTAAAGACTTGGGGGCAAGATTGAATCAGTGAGGCGGGCGCCACTGTCGTGGCGCATCGCTGGCAAGCCAGCTCCCACAGTGGGCGGCGCAGGGGCCAGGCACGGCGCATACCTGTGGGAGCCGGCTTGCCGGCGATGAAGCCAGTACGGTCGCCCAGGTTTCCCCGATTTCCAGGCACAAAAAAACCGACCATAGGGTCGGTTTTTTCTGGATTTTGGTGCCCCGAGGGAGACTCGAACTCCCACTCCTTTCGAAAACGGATTTTGAATCCGCCGCGTCTACCAATTCCGCCATCAGGGCTTGTCGCGGCGCAGTATAGAGAGGCGCATGAGGTCGGTCAATCGTCTTTCATGGTCAATTTTCATGCATTGGGCTAAACTTCCCGGCCCTGTCGAACCGAACATCATCATGCGCGTCGCCGATTTTTCTTTCGAACTCCCAGACTCCCTCATCGCCCGCCACCCGTTGGCCGAGCGTCACGGCAGCCGCCTGCTCGTGCTCGACGGTCAAAGCGGCGCGCTGGCCCACCAGCAGTTCACCGACCTGCTCGACTACCTGCGCCCCGGCGACCTGATGGTGTTCAACAACACCCGGGTGATTCCGGCACGCCTGTTCGGCCAGAAAGCTTCCGGCGGCAAGCTGGAAGTGCTGGTCGAGCGGGTGCTGGACAGCCACCGCGTGCTGGCCCATGTGCGCGCCAGCAAGGCGCCGAAAGAGGGCGCGGTGATCCTCATCGATGGCGGTGGCGAGGCCGAGATGGTCGCGCGCCACGAGACGCTGTTCGAGCTGCGCTTCACCGAAGAGGTGCTGCCCCTGCTCGAACGTGTCGGCCATATGCCGTTGCCGCCCTACATCGACCGCCCGGACGAGGGCGCCGACCGTGAACGCTATCAGACGGTCTATGCCGAGCGCGCAGGCGCCGTGGCTGCGCCCACCGCCGGGCTGCACTTCGACGAGGCGCTGCTGGAAAAGATCGCAGCCAAGGGCGTCGAGCGCGCCTTTGTCACCCTGCATGTGGGCGCCGGCACCTTCCAGCCGGTGCGGGTCGACAAGATCGAAGACCACCACATGCACAAAGAGTGGCTCGAAGTGAGCCAGGATGTGGTCGACGCCGTCGAGGCCTGCCGTGCCCGTGGTGGCCGGGTGATCGCCGTGGGTACCACCAGCGTGCGTTCGCTGGAAAGCGCGGCGCGCGATGGCGTGCTCAAGGCGTTCAGCGGCGACACCGACATCTTCATTTTCCCGGGCCGGCCGTTCCATGTGGTCGACTGCCTGGTGACCAACTTCCACCTGCCGGAGTCCACGCTGCTGATGCTGGTCTCGGCCTTTGCCGGTTACCCCGAGACCATGGCTGCCTATGCGGCGGCGGTGGCCAACGGATACCGCTTCTTCAGTTACGGTGATGCCATGTTCATCACCCGCAATCCGGCGCCACGCGGCCCAGAGGATCAAGCATGAGTCGCACCTGTCGAATGTCGTTCGAACTGCTGGCCACCGACGGCAAGGCCCGTCGCGGTCGGCTGACCTTCCCCCGTGGCACCGTGGAAACCCCGGCGTTCATGCCGGTGGGTACCTATGGCACGGTCAAGGGCATGCTGCCGCGTGACATCGAGGCCATCGGCGCCGAGATCATCCTTGGCAACACCTTCCACCTGTGGCTGCGCCCAGGCACCGAGGTGATCAAGAAGCACAATGGCCTGCACGATTTCATGCAATGGAAAGGCCCCATCCTCACCGACTCCGGTGGTTTCCAGGTGTTCAGCCTGGGCGCCATGCGCAAGATCAAAGAGGAGGGCGTCACCTTCGCCTCGCCCGTGGATGGCTCGAAAGTGTTCATGGGCCCGGAAGAGTCCATGCAGGTGCAACGCGACCTGGGCTCGGACATCGTGATGATCTTCGACGAGTGCACGCCGTACCCGGCCGAGCACGACGTGGCGCGCACCTCGATGGAGCTGTCGCTGCGCTGGGCCCAGCGCTCGAAGAACGCCCACGCCGACAACACCGCGGCGCTGTTCGGCATCGTCCAGGGCGGCATGTATCAGGACCTGCGCATGCGTTCGCTGGAAGGCCTGGACAACATCGGCTTCGACGGCCTGGCCATCGGTGGTCTGTCGGTGGGTGAGCCCAAGCACGAGATGATCAAGGTGCTGGACTACCTGCCAGGCCAGATGCCGGCTGACAAACCTCGTTACCTTATGGGGGTAGGCAAGCCGGAGGATCTTGTAGAGGGTGTGCGCCGCGGCGTCGACATGTTCGACTGCGTGATGCCCACGCGCAATGCGCGCAACGGCCATCTGTTCATCGACACTGGGGTGATCAAGATCCGCAATGCGTTCCATCGTCATGATGAATCGCCGCTGGATCCGACCTGCGATTGCTACACCTGCACCAACTTCTCGCGCGCCTACCTGCACCACCTGGACAAGTGCGGCGAAATGTTGAGCAGCATGCTGAATACCATCCACAACTTGCGCCACTACCAGCGCTTGATGGCCGGTTTACGCGAGGCTATTCAACAGGGTAAATTGGCCGCCTTTGTCGACGCCTTCTACGCCAAACGCGGGCTCCCTGTGCCGCCTTTGGACTGACTGTTTGCATCCATTATTAGAAAATTTGCATTAGGAGTGCACAATGAGCTTCTTGATTCCCGCCGCCTACGCGGACGCTGCAGCCCCTGCCGCCGGTCCAGCCGGTACCGGCTTCGAGTGGATCTTCCTGGTCGGCTTCCTGGTCATCTTCTACCTGATGATCTGGCGTCCACAGGCCAAGCGCGCCAAAGAGCAGAAGAACCTGCTGAGCAACTTGCAGAAAGGTGACGAAGTTGTCACCAACGGCGGCATCGCCGGCAAGATCGTCAAGGTTTCCGATGATTTCGTGGTTCTGGAAGTGTCCGACACCGTCGAGCTGAAGTTCCAGAAGGGCGCGATTGCCGCGACCCTGCCAAAAGGTACGCTCAAGGCTATCTGAGTTACCGGTTTCATTTTTCCAGTCGGGGCGCGCAAAGCGCCCCGCGTCTTGAACGGGCGGCGTGATGCTGAACAAATACCCTCTGTGGAAATACCTGCTGATCGTGGTGGTACTGGCGATCGGTTTTATTTATTCCGCACCCAACCTCTACCCGGATGATCCGGCGGTGCAGATCAGCGGCGCCAGTTCCGCGCTGCATGTCAGCCAGGCTGACCTCGATCGCGTCACCAAGGCGCTGACCGATGCCGGCATCGCGGTAAAAGGCGGCAACCTGGGCGAGAAGGGCAGTGCGCTGGTGCGCCTGACCAACCAGGAAGACCAGCTGCCAGCCAAGGATGTGGCGCGCAAGGCCCTCGGCGATGACTATGTCGTGGCCCTGAACCTGGCCCAGACCACCCCGCAGTGGCTGCGCAACCTGGGTGCCAGCCCGATGAAGCTGGGCCTGGACCTGTCCGGTGGTGTGCACTTCCTGCTGGAAGTGGACATGGACAAGGCCATGACTGCCCGCATGAAAGTCTACGAAGGCGAGGTCAAGACCTTGCTGCGCAAAGAGCGCGTCCGCTACCGCAGCCTGCCTCAGCAGGATGGCGGCATCATGCTGGGCTTCGCCGACGACGCTACCCGCGAACAGGCTCGCAGCCTGATCCGCAAGAATTTCAATGATTTCGAACTGACCACCACCGAGCGCAACGAGCTCGCCGTGCTGCGCCTGGCGCTGACCCAGGCCAAGGTCGCCGAAATCCGCGAATACTCCATCAAGCAGAACCTGACCACCGTTCGCAACCGTGTGAACGAGCTGGGCGTGGCCGAGCCGCTGGTACAGCGCCAGGGCGCCAACCGCATCGTGGTCGAGCTGCCGGGTGTGCAGGACACTGCCGAAGCCAAGCGTATCCTCGGCAAGACCGCCAACCTGGAGTTCCGCTTCGGCGCCGAGCCGGGTGCGTCCAAAGCCACCACCGAGGTGTTCGAGTTCCGCGAAGGCGGCCGCTCCGCCCCGGTCGAGCGCGGCCTGATCATCACTGGTGACCAGGTCACCGACGCCCAGGCCAGCTTCGACGAGCACGGTCGCCCGCAAGTGAACATCCGCCTCGACGGCCACGGCGGCGAGCTGATGAGCCGCGCCACCCGCTCCAACGTCGGGCGCAGCATGGCGGTGATCTTCATCGAGCAGAAGCCGGTCACCCACTACGAGAAGCAAACGGTCAACGGCGTCGAGAAAGACGTTGCGGTCCAGAGCTTCAAGGAAGAGAAGAAGATCATCAGCCTGGCGACCATCCAGTCGCCGCTGGGCAGCCAGTTCCGCATCACCGGCCTGAACGGCCAGGGTGAGTCGTCCGAGCTGGCCCTGCTGCTGCGTGCCGGTGGTCTGGCTGCGCCGATGTACTTCGCCGAAGAACGTACCATTGGCCCGAGCCTGGGTGCCGACAACATCACCAAGGGTATCGATGCATCCCTGTGGGGCATGCTGTTCGTCTCGCTGTTCATCATCGCCATCTACCGCGGTTTCGGTGTGCTGGCCACTATCGCGTTGGCGGGCAACATGGTCCTGCTGCTGGCGTTGATGTCGCTGCTGGGCGCCACGCTGACCTTGCCGGGTATTGCCGGTATCGTCTTGACCATGGGTATGGCGGTCGACGCCAACGTGCTCATCTTCTCGCGTATCCGCGAAGAGATCGCCGCCGGCATGTCGGTGCAGCGCGCCATCCATGAAGGCTTCAACCGCGCCTACTCGGCAATCGTCGACGCCAACCTGACCACCTTGCTGGTCGGCGGCATCCTGTTCGCCATGGGTACCGGCCCGGTCAAAGGCTTCGCGGTCACCATGTCCCTCGGGATTTTCACCTCGATGTTCACCGCTGTAATGGTGACTCGTGCGCTGGTCAACCTGACTTGCGGCGGGCGTGACATCAAGAAGCTGTGGGTTTGAGGGAGCTGCGATGAAAACCATCAACTTCATGGGCGTGCGCAATGTCGCGTTCGCCATTACCGTGCTCCTCACCGTGTTGGCCCTGTTCAGCTGGTGGCACAAGGGGCTGAACTTTGGCCTGGACTTCACCGGCGGTACGCTGATCGAGCTCACTTACGAGCGCCCGGCGGACCTTGAGAAGGTGCGTACCGAGCTGGTCAGCTCCGGCTTCCACGAGGCCGTGGTGCAGAGCTTCGGCGCCACCACCGACCTGCTGGTGCGGATGCCGGGTGACGACCCGCAACTGGGCAATCGCGTAGCCGAAGCCTTGCAGAAGGTCGGTGGCGACAACCCGGCCACGGTCAAGCGCGTCGAGTTCGTCGGCCCGCAGGTGGGTGAAGAGCTGCGCGACCAGGGGGGCATGGGTATGCTCCTGGCCCTGGGCGGCATCCTCATCTACCTGGCGTTCCGCTTCCAGTGGAAGTTCGCCGTGGGCGCCATCGTTTCGCTGATCCACGACGTGGTGGTGACTCTGGGTATCCTGTCGTTCTTCCAGATCACCTTCGACCTGACGGTGCTGGCGGCGGTACTGGCGATCATCGGTTACTCGCTCAACGACACCATCGTCGTGTTCGATCGGGTGCGTGAGAACTTCCGTGTGCTGCGCAAGGCGTCGCTGATCGACAACATCAACATCTCGACCACCCAGACCCTGCTGCGTACCGTGGCGACCTCGGTTTCCACTTTGCTGGCCATCGCCGCGCTGCTGTTCTTCGGTGGCGACAACCTGTTCGGCTTCTCCCTGGCGCTGTTCATCGGCGTCATGGCGGGTACCTACTCGTCGATCTACATCGCCAACGTGGTGCTGATCTGGCTGAACCTGAGCAGCGAAGACCTGATCCCGCCGGCCAAGAACGAGGGCGTGGACGAGCGTCCGTAAGCCATCGTTCAGCGCCGTTCGGCGTAATCAAAGGCGCGAGTGTTGAACTCGCGCCTTTTTTTTTGCTCCAAGGCAGGGAGAAGGCGGGCTGGAACCCGCAAGGAAGATCAGGAGGTTCAGGTGAATAAATCAATGCTGGTGGGTGCGGTACTGGGTGCTGTCGGTGTGACTGCCGGAGGTGCTGTGGCGACCTACAGCTTGGTGAACAAAGGGCCTGAATACGCCCAGGTCACCGACGTGCAGCCAATCAAGCAGCAGGTGAAGACACCGCGTGAAGTGTGTAAGGAGGTCGCTGTGACCCGCCAGGCACCGGTCAAGGATCAGCATCAGATTGCCGGTACCGTGGTCGGAGCCATTGCCGGTGGTCTGCTGGGTAACCAGATCGGCGGCGGTACCGGCAAGAAGATCGCCACGGTCGCCGGCGCGGTAGGTGGTGGTTACGCGGGCAACAAGACCCAGGAATACATGCAGGAGCGTGACACCACCACGACCATGCAAACCCGATGCAGTACGGTCAACGACATCAGCGAGAAGGTGGTGGGGTACAACGTCACCTATTCCCTCGGTGACCAGGTGGGCAAGGTGAAGATGAATCACGAGCCGGGCTCGACCATCCCTGTGGACAAGAATGGCAAGTTGATCCTCAGCGAGAACCAGGCGGGGCAATGAGCCGTTTGCGTGGAATCAATCGGAGCTTGCTGATTTAACGGGAGCAGCGTGGAAGCGGGCTTGCCCCGCGATCACCGGCGAAGCCGGTGCCATGCATCGCATCGCGGGGCAAGCCCGCTCCCACGCGATTTTCTATAAAAGCCGAGCACAAAAAAACGCCCCGAAGAGCGTTTTTTTGTGCTCGGCAATCGGCGCTTAGCGCTTCATGCTCTCCGGCAGGTGCGGCTGGATGGCAGTCAGCACGGCCTTGAAGCACTTGATGTTGCCGGCAACGATATGGCCCTTCTCGAGGAAGTCATGGCCACCGTTGAAGTCGCTCACCAGGCCGCCTGCTTCCTGGATCAGCAGCACGCCTGCAGCCATGTCCCACTCGGACAGGCCCGACTCCCAGAAGGCGTCGAAGCGGCCGGCGGCCACATAGGCCAGATCCAGGCTGGCGGAGCCGGCGCGGCGGATGCCGGCGGTCTGGCCAGTCAGGGCGCGGAACATGCCCAGGTAGTTGTCCAGGTCGGCCAGCTGGTTGTCACGGAACGGGAAGCCGGTGCCCAGCAGGGCGCCTTCCAGGCTGGTGCGCGAGCTGACGCGCAGGCGGCGGCCATTGATCTGGGCGCCACGGCCACGGCTGGCGGTGAATTCTTCCTGGCGAACCGGGTCGAGGACCACGGCGTGCTCCAGGCGGCCGCGGTATTTGCAGGCGATGCTGACGGCGAAGTGCGGAATGCCGCGCAGGAAGTTGGTGGTGCCGTCCAGTGGATCGATGATCCACAGGTAGTCCTTGCCCTCTTCGCCGGTGCCGGCGTGCAGGCCGGTCTCTTCGCCCTGGATCGAGTGGTTCGGGTAGGCTTTGCGCAGGGCTTCGACGATGACCTTCTCGGCGGCACGGTCAACCTCGGACACATAGTCCTTGGCCTGTTTTTCGTCGACTTTGATGCTGTCCAGGCGTTCGATGGAGCGGAAAATCAGTTCACTGGCGCTGCGAGCGGCGCGCAGGGCGATATTCAGCATAGGCTGCATGGGAAGGTCACCTGGAGATGTTAAAGAAGAAAGCCGCACATTCTAGCAGAAATCTTTGACGGAAGAAGTGTCACATTTGCTTTCATAGCGTTACGCTGGTCGGTTCTGTAAGATCGAAACCCTCTTCATCCGCGTCTGTGAGCACAACACCTTGCTGCAAAATATTCGTGTTGTTCTGGTCAATACCAGCCACCCCGGCAACATCGGCGGCGCTGCGCGTGCCATGAAAAACATGGGCCTGGCGCGTCTGGTGCTGGTGCAGCCAAAAGAATTCCCCGCCGCCGAAGCCTCGGCGCGTGCCTCGGGTGCCGACGATGTGCTCGACAACGCCCTGGTGGTCGACAGCCTCGAGCAGGCACTGGTCGGTTGCAGCCTGGTGATGGGCACCAGCGCCCGCGAGCGCAGCATCCCCTGGCCGTTGATCGGCCCACGGGAGTGCGGCACCAAGGCGGTGGAGCATGCCCTGGCCGGCGAGGAGATCGCCCTGGTGTTCGGTCGCGAGCACGCCGGGCTGACCAACGAAGAACTGCAGCGATGTCACTTCCACGTGCACATTCCCTCCAATCCCGACTTCAGCTCGCTGAATCTGGCCGCCGCCGTCCAGGTGCTCTCCTACGAGGTACGCATGGCCTCGTTGGCGGTGCAGGGTGTGGCAGCCAAGGTCGAGAAAACCGACGCCAACGAGCTGGCGACCATGGACGAAATGGAGCTGTTCTATGACCACCTGGAAAAAACCCTGGTGGACATCGGCTTCCTCGACCCCGCCAAGCCCAAGCACCTGATGCCGCGCCTGCGCCGGCTGTATGGGCGCAGCTCGGTCGAGCGTACGGAAATGAGCATTTTGCGCGGCATCCTCACCGAGACCCAGAAAGTCGTCCGGGGCGAGCCGCATAAACGGAAGGACTGAACGATGTTCGAGCGTCTGCGTGAAGATATTCAAAGTGTTTTCCATCGTGACCCGGCGGCGCGCAACGCCTTCGAGGTCCTGACCTGCTACCCGGGCATGCACGCCATCTGGCTGCACCGTCTGGGCAATGCCCTGTGGAAGCGCGATTTCAAATGGCTGGCACGCCTGGTGTCGAACTTCGGGCGCTGGATGACCGGTATCGAGATCCACCCGGGTGCGACCATCGGCCGGCGTTTCTTCATCGACCACGGCATGGGCATCGTCATTGGCGAGACCGCCGAGATCGGCGACGACGTGACGCTGTACCAGGGCGTGACCCTGGGCGGCACCAGCTGGAACAAAGGCAAGCGCCACCCGACCCTGGAAAACGGCGTGGTGGTGGGGGCGGGCGCCAAGGTTCTGGGGCCGTTCACGGTCGGTGCCGGGGCCAAGATCGGCTCCAACGCCGTGGTCACCAAGGCGGTGCCGGCCGGCGCCACGGCGGTGGGCATCCCGGGGCGCATCATCGTCAAGAGCGAGGACGATGCCGTCGAAGCCAAGCGCAAGGCCATGGCCGAGAAGATCGGTTTCGACGCCTATGGTGTCAGCGGCGACATGCCAGACCCGGTGGCCAGGGCCATCGGCCAGATGCTCGACCACCTGCAGGCAGTCGACGAGCGCCTGGAGGGGATGTGTGGCGCCCTGACCAGGATGGGCAGTGATTATTGTGCCAAGGAGCTGCCGGCGTTGCCCGACGATGACTTCGCCGCTGCGTGCGCGGAGCTGAAGCAGGGCGACACTCAGCCGCATTGATTCCGCCAGCCCGACACAAGGGGCGTGTGCTCGCGCCCCTCGTCTGCTACACTCGCGCCCGCCTCCCGCATGCATACCCGACTAAAGCACTAGGTCTAATAGTTGACTTAAATGCTCGGGAATCGCATACTCGCACACATTCTGTAACTCCCGTGGTAACCATACGCCATGCGACTGACTACCAAAGGCCGATACGCCGTGACCGCCATGCTTGACCTGGCGTTGCACGCGCAGCATGGGCCGGTGTCACTGGCCGATATTTCCGAGCGCCAGGGCATTTCCCTTTCTTATCTGGAGCAGCTGTTCGCCAAGCTGCGCCGCAGCAGCCTGGTATCCAGCGTTCGCGGCCCGGGCGGCGGCTACCAGCTGTCGCGCGGCATGGAAACCATCCAGGTGGCCCAGGTCATCGACGCGGTCAATGAATCGGTCGATGCCACCCGCTGCCAGGGCCTGGGCGACTGCCATGCCGGTGATACCTGCCTGACTCACCACCTGTGGTGCGACCTGAGCCAGCAGATCCATGAATTCCTCAGTGGCATCAGCCTGGCCGACCTCGTCAAGCGCCGTGAGGTGCAAGAAGTCGCCCAGCGCCAGGACCTGCGCCGTGTTGCAGGCCGTACCGCCATGCTGGACAAGATTGAGACGTCCGCCGTCGACTGAAATTCAGCGCCGAGCGACGCCAACGCCTGATAGGAGATACTCAATGAAGTTGCCGATCTACCTCGATTACTCCGCGACCACGCCGGTCGATCCACGTGTGGCCCAGAAAATGGCCGAATGCCTGCTGGTCGACGGGAACTTCGGTAACCCGGCCTCGCGCTCCCACGTGTTTGGCTGGAAAGCCGAAGAAGCGGTCGAGAATGGCCGTCGCCAGGTGGCCGAGCTGATCAACGCCGACCCGCGCGAGATCGTCTGGACCAGCGGTGCCACCGAGTCCGACAACCTCGCCCTCAAAGGCGTGGCGCACTTCTATCAGACCAAGGGCAAGCACATCATCACCTCCAAGATCGAGCACAAGGCGGTCCTGGACACCGCTCGCCAGCTCGAGCGTGAAGGTTTCGAAGTCACCTACCTCGAGCCAGGCGAAGACGGCATCGTCACCCCGGCCATGGTCGAGGCTGCCCTGCGTGACGACACCATCCTGGTTTCGCTGATGCACGTGAACAACGAAGTCGGCTCGATCAACGACATCGCCGCCATCGGTGAACTGACCCGCTCGCGCGGCGTGCTGTTCCATGTCGATGCCGCGCAGTCGGCCGGCAAGGTCGAGATCGACGTGCAGAAGCTGAAAGTCGACCTGATGTCGTTCTCGGCGCACAAGGTCTACGGCCCCAAAGGCATCGGCGCGCTGTACGTCAGCCGCAAGCCGCGTGTCCGCCTGGAGGCCATCATCCACGGTGGTGGCCATGAACGTGGCATGCGTTCGGGTACCTTGCCGACCCACCAGATCGTCGGCATGGGCGAAGCCTTCGCCATTGCCAAGCAGGAAATGGCCAGCGAGAACGCGCGCATCAAGGCCCTGAGCGACCGCTTCTTCAAGCAGGTCTCGGACCTCGAAGAGCTGTACGTCAACGGCAGCCAGACCGCCCGCGTACCGCACAACCTGAACCTGAGCTTCAACTACGTCGAAGGCGAGTCGCTGCTGATGTCGCTCAAGGACATCGCTGTTTCGTCCGGTTCGGCCTGCACCTCCGCTTCGCTCGAGCCGTCCTACGTCCTGCGCGCCCTGGGCCGCAACGACGAACTGGCGCACAGCTCGATCCGCTTCTCTTTCGGCCGCTTCACCAGCGAAGAAGAAGTCGACTACGCCGCGCAGAAAGTCTGCGAGGCTGTCAACAAACTGCGTGAGCTGTCGCCCCTTTGGGACATGTACAAAGACGGCGTCGACATCTCCAAGATCGAGTGGGCCGCCCACTAAGCAGTCGCCGGCAAGAGCGGCTCCCTGATGAGGAAGGAATTGCACCATGGCATACAGTGAAAAGGTCATCGACCACTACGAAAACCCACGCAACGTCGGCAAGATGAATGCCGAGGATCCGGATGTCGGTACCGGCATGGTCGGCGCTCCAGCGTGCGGCGACGTGATGCGTCTGCAGATCAAGGTCAACGAGCAAGGCATCATCGAAGACGCCAAGTTCAAGACCTATGGCTGCGGTTCGGCCATCGCCTCCAGCTCCCTCGCCACCGAGTGGATGAAGGGCAAGACCCTGGACGAAGCCGAAACCATCAAGAACACCCAGCTGGCTGAAGAGCTGGCACTGCCACCGGTCAAGATCCACTGCTCCGTGCTCGCCGAAGATGCCATCAAGGCAGCCGTTCGCGATTACAAGCAGAAGAAAGGCCTGGTCTAAGTCGCCTGTTGCAAGCTAAGGAGTTCCGATGGCCATCAGCATGACAGAAGCCGCCGCCAACCACATTCGCCGCTCCCTCGACGGGCGCGGCAAAGGTGAAGGCATTCGCCTGGGCGTGCGCACCACCGGTTGCTCGGGCCTGGCCTACGTGCTGGAGTTCGTTGACGAACTGGCCGAAGAAGACCAGGTGTTCGAGAACCACGGCGTGAAGGTCATCATCGACCCGAAAAGCCTGGTGTACCTCGACGGCACCGAGCTGGACTTCGTCAAGGAAGGGTTGAACGAAGGCTTCAAGTTCAACAACCCCAACGTGCGCGGTGAATGTGGCTGCGGCGAAAGCTTCAACGTTTGAGGCTGGCCGTGGGTACTCCTTGTCATTACGCACTGTTTGACCTGCAACCGAGCTTTCGCCTGGACCTCGACAAGCTGGCCACTCGCTACCGCGAGCTGGCCCGCGAGGTCCATCCGGACCGCTTCGCCGATGCCTCCGAGCGCGAACAGCGCGTTGCCCTGGAAAAGTCGGCGGCCCTGAACGACGCCTACCAGACCTTGCGCAGCGCACCGCGCCGTGCCCGTTACCTGCTGGCCATCGGTGGCCATGAAGTGCCCCAGGAAGTCACCGTGCACGACCCGGCCTTCCTGTTGCAGCAGATGCAGTGGCGCGAAGAGCTCGAAGAGCTGCAGGACGAAGCCGACCTCGACGGCGTGGCCGTGTTCAAGAAGCGGCTCAAGGCCGCCCAGGACACGCTGAACGAGGATTTCGCCGCCTGCTGGGATGTTGCTGCCGAGCGTGACCAGGCCGAACGCCTGATGCGCCGCATGCAGTTCCTCGACAAGCTTGCCCAAGAAGTGCGCCAACTCGAAGAGCGCCTCGACGATTAACCCCGGCGTTACCCGTGATGACGCCTAAGGTACTCAGATAAGCATGGCCCTACTGCAGATCGCCGAACCCGGTCAGAGCCCTCAGCCGCACCAGCGCCGCCTGGCGGTGGGCATCGACCTGGGCACCACCAATTCTCTCGTCGCCGCCGTGCGCAGCGGGCGCAGCGAGCCGCTGCCCGATGCCCAGGGCCGGGTCATCCTGCCCTCCGCGGTGCGCTACCTGGATAACGGCGTCGACGTTGGCCTGAGCGCGCGCGAGGCGGCGCCCAGCGACCCGCTCAACACCATCGTCTCGGTCAAGCGCCTGATGGGGCGCGGCCTGGCCGACGTCAAGCAGCTCGGCGAGCAACTGCCGTACCGTTTTGTCGGTGGTGAGTCGCACATGCCGTTCATCGACACCGTCCAGGGGCCGAAGAGCCCGGTGGAAGTGTCGGCCGACATCCTCAAGGTGCTGCGTGCGCGTGCCGAAGAGACGCTCGGCGGTGAGCTGGTAGGCGCGGTGATCACCGTCCCTGCGTATTTCGACGACGCCCAGCGCCAGGCCACCAAGGACGCCGCCAAGCTGGCCGGCCTCAACGTGCTGCGCCTGCTCAATGAACCGACCGCAGCCGCCGTGGCCTATGGCCTGGACCAGAATGCCGAAGGCGTGGTGGCGATCTTCGACCTGGGCGGCGGTACCTTCGATATTTCCATCCTGCGCCTGACCGCTGGCGTCTTTGAAGTGCTGGCCACCGGCGGCGACACCGCCCTGGGCGGCGATGACTTCGACCACGCCATTGCCGGCTGGATCATCGAGCAGGCCGGCCTGTCAGCTGATCTCGACCCGGCTACCCAGCGCCTGCTGCTGCAGACCGCCTGCGCGGCCAAGGAAGCCTTGACCGATGCCGACGTGGTCAGCGTGCAGCACGCTGTCTGGCAGGGCGAGCTGACCCGCGCTGCCTTCGACGCCATGATCGAGCCGATGATTGCCCGCAGCCTCAAGGCCTGCCGCCGCGCTGTGCGCGACAGCGGTATCGAGCTGGAGGAGGTGGGTGCGGTGGTGATGGTTGGCGGCTCTACCCGCGTGCCGCGTGTGCGCGACGCCGTGGGTACGCTGTTTGGCCGTACCCCGCTGACCTCCATCGACCCTGACCAGGTGGTCGCCATTGGCGCCGCCATCCAGGCCGACACCCTGGCCGGTAACCGTCGCGAAGGCGGCGAACTGCTGCTGCTCGACGTCATCCCGCTGTCGCTGGGCCTTGAGACCATGGGCGGGCTGATGGAAAAGGTGATTCCGCGCAACACCACCATTCCGGTGGCCCGTGCCCAAGAGTTCACCACTTATAAAGACGGCCAGTCGGCCATGATGATCCACGTGCTGCAGGGCGAGCGCGAGCTGATCAGCGACTGCCGCTCGCTGGCGCGCTTCGAGCTGCGCGGCATCCCGGCCATGGTTGCCGGTGCCGCGAAGATCCGCGTCACTTTCCAAGTCGACGCCGATGGCCTGCTCAGTGTCGCCGCGCGCGAGCTGGGTTCGGGCGTGGAGTCGAGCATCCAGGTCAAGCCATCCTACGGCCTGACCGACGGCGAAATCGCCCGCATGCTCAAGGACTCGTTCGAGCACGCCGGCTCCGACAAGCAGGCGCGCCAGCTGCGCGAGCACCAGGTCGACGGCGAGCGTCTGCTCGAAGCGGTACAGGGCGCCCTGGACGCCGATGGCGAGCGCCTGCTCAGCAGCGACGAGCGCGATGCCATTGAATTCCAGATGCAGGAACTACGTGATTTGCTGAGCGGCACCGATGGCGCCGCCATCGAGCAACAGACCAAGCGTCTGTCGCAGGTGACCGATGCATTTGCCGCCCGTCGCCTTGATTCGACGGTCAAAGCCGCACTGGCCGGGCGCAACCTGAATGAGATCGAGGAGTAATCGATGCCGCTGGTGACATTCCTGCCGCATGAAAAATTCTGCCCCGAGGGGCTGACCGTGGAAGTGCCCGTCGGGACAAATATCCTGGAGCTGGCCCACGATCATCACATCGAGATGGAAAGCGCCTGCGGCGGCGTCAAGGCCTGCACCACTTGCCACTGCATCGTGCGCAAGGGTTTCGACTCGCTTGAAGAAGCCGACGAGCTCGAAGAAGACATGCTGGACAAGGCGTGGGGCCTGGAAGCGCAATCGCGCCTGGGTTGCCAGGTGGTAGTGGCCGATGAAGACCTCACCATCGAAATCCCCAAATACTCGCTCAACCACGCCGCTGAAGCGCCGCACTGAGGATCTGTACATGAGTCTGAAATGGGTTGATGTACTTGAGATCGCTATCCAGCTTGCGGAAAGCAAGCCCGAGGTCGATCCTCATTACGTGAATTTCGTCGATCTGCGCGCTTGGGTCATGGCTTTGCCGGAATTCGATGACGATCCGTCGCGTTGCGGCGAGAAGGTTCTCGAGGCCATCCAGGCGGCCTGGATTGAAGAAGCCGACTGAGCGCACGCTGCAGGTTAGGCAATCCCCTGGAACCCGCGTATAATTCGCGGGTTTAATTTTTCGCAACACTCATATTTCTGGAGTTCTCCATGGCTGTTCAACGTACTTTCTCGATCATCAAGCCTGACGCCGTCGCCAAAAACGTCATCGGCAAGATCACCACTCGCTTCGAAGAAGCCGGCCTGAAAATCGTTGCCTCGAAAATCAAGCAACTGTCCAAAGCCGAAGCCGAAGGCTTCTACGCCGAGCACAGCGCTCGTGGCTTCTTCGGTGACCTGGTTGCCTTCATGACTTCCGGCCCAGTCGTTGTTCAGGTTCTGGAAGGCGAAAACGCCATCGCTCGCAACCGTGAGCTGATGGGCGCTACCAACCCTAAAGAAGCTGCTCCAGGCACCATCCGTGCTGACTTCGCCGAGTCGATCGACGCCAACGGCGTTCACGGTTCGGACTCCGAAGCTGCTGCTGCTCGCGAAATCGCTTACTTCTTCGCTGCTACCGAGGTAACCACTCGCTAAGCGAAAGCTTAAGGGTGAAGGTGAATCCATGACGACATCTACCGGCAAAATCAACCTGTTGGGGCTGACCCTGCAGGAAATGGAACAGTTCTTCGACTCGATCGGGGAGAAGCGCTTTCGCGCTGGCCAGGTGATGAAGTGGATTCACCATTTTGGCGTCGACGATTTCGCCGCCATGACCAATGTCGGCAAGGTCCTGCGCGAAAAGCTCGAGGCCGTTGCCGAGATTCGGGGCCCGGAAGTGGTCAGTGAAGACATTTCCGCCGACGGTACCCGCAAGTGGGTGGTCCGCGTTGCCTCTGGCAGCTGCGTCGAGACCGTCTACATCCCTACCGACGATCGCGGTACGCTCTGCGTGTCGTCGCAAGCCGGCTGTGCCCTGGACTGCAGCTTCTGCTCCACCGGCAAGCAAGGCTTCAACAGCAACCTCACCGCCGCCGAAGTGATCGGCCAGGTGTGGCTTGCGAACAAATCCTTCGGGACCGTTCCTGCCAAGATCGACCGCGCCATCACCAACGTGGTCATGATGGGCATGGGCGAACCCCTGCTGAATTTCGACAATGTCATCGCCGCCATGAAGATCATGATGGAAGATCTGGGCTATGGCATTTCCAAGCGTCGCGTCACCCTGTCCACCTCGGGCGTGGTGCCGATGATCGACGAACTGGCCAAGCACATCGATGTGTCCCTGGCCCTGTCGCTGCACGCACCGAATGACGAGCTGCGCAACCAGCTGGTACCGATCAACAAGAAGTACCCGCTGAAGATGCTGCTGGAATCCTGCATGGGCTACATGTCCACGCTCGGTGGCAAGCGCGTGCTGACCATCGAGTACACCCTGCTCAAGGACGTCAACGACCAGCCTGAGCACGCGGCACAGATGATCGAGCTGCTGCGCGACGTGCCGTGCAAGATCAACCTGATCCCGTTCAACCCGTTCCCGCACTCGGGCTACGAGCGGCCGAGCAACAATGCCATTCGCCGCTTCCAGGACCTGTTGCACCACGGTGGTTTCAACGTCACCACCCGCACCACCCGCGGTGACGACATCGATGCCGCTTGCGGGCAGCTGGTCGGCCAGGTCAACGACCGCACCCGCCGCAGCGAGCGCTACATCGCCGTGCGCCAGCTGGCTGCCGACGAGCCGCAAGACAGCGCCGCGCGCCCCTGACGAGCATCCGCCCCATGACCTTGCGCGCCGCGCTGTCGATCCTCACGCTTGCGCTGCTGGCTGGCTGCGTTTCCAGCGGTGGGGGCGACCCGCTGGCCAGCCGCCAGGGGCGTGACGAGGCTGTGCGGGCTTATGTGCAGCTGGGGCTGGGGTATTTGCAACAAGGTTTGACCGGGCAGGCCAAGGCTCCGTTGGCCAAGGCACTGGCCTTGGACAGTACCGATGCCGACGCCAATGCGGCACTGGCGCTGGTGTTCCAGGCCGAGGCTGAGCCGCAATTGGCAGGCCAGCACTTCCGTAAAGCACTGGCTGCTCGCCCGGATGACACGCGAATCCGCAACAACTACGGCAGTTTCCTATATGCTCAGGGCCGCTTTTCTGATGCTGAAGCGACGTTTCGCCAGGCGGCCGCCGATACCTTGTACCCTGAGCGTTCGCGGGTGTACGAGAACCTCGGCCTGACCGCGCGCAAGCTGGGGCAGGACGAGCAGGCCCGCGAATACCTGGAAAAGGCCCTGCGCCTCGATCAGCGGCAACCGAAAGCGTTGCTTGAAATGGCTGAGTTGTCCTACGAAAACAGGCATTATGTGCCGGCCCGGGACTACTACGATCGTTTCAGCCAGCTGAGCGAACAGAACGCCCGCAGCCTGTTGCTGGGCAGCCGCCTGGCCCGCGCCCTTGAGCAACAGGGTGATGAGGCCCGGCTGGGCCAGCAATTACAACGACTTTATCCCGGTACGCCGGAATATCAGCAATACCTGTCGGAGCAACGATGAAAGCCGCGCAAACAGAAGTAGCAGCGACTCGCCAGAACCCCGGTGACGTCTTGCGCCAGGCCCGTGAACAGCGGGAATGGAGCCAGGCCGAAGTCGCGCAAAAGCTCAACCTCACGGTATCTTCGCTGAACAACCTGGAAACCGGCGCCTTCGACAAGCTGCCCGGGCACACCTTCGCCCGTGGTTACATCCGCGCCTACGCCAAACTGTTGGGCATGGACCAGGCGCCGCTGGTGCAGGCGTTCGACAACATCACCGGCACCCACGCCCAAGGCAGCGACGTGCATGCACTCGGTCGCATCGAGGAGCCGGTCCGCCTGTCGCCCAACATCATGCGCGTGGTCAGCCTGCTGTTGCTGGTGGCCGTGGTGGGTGGTGGCTTCTTCTGGTGGCAGGACCAGGGCAGCCTGCGCGGCAAGGACCTGGCCAAGATCGCCCTGGAGCACGTCGAGGTCGAGAGCGCCGACGGCACCACCCAGATTCACCCGCTGGACGAGCCGGAAGACCAGGCTGTCAGCGAAGCCCAGCAACCAGCCAGCGAAGCGCTGCCATTGGAACCTGTGGCCAGCGAACAAGCTCCGGCAGTGGCCGTTGAGCCCCCGGCACCGGTAGTGGCTGTGGCACCTTCCAATAGCGTGCCGGCGCCAGCGCCAAGCACTGCTCCTGCTCCTGCACCGGCTGCGCCAGCTACCGTCGCCCCGGTCGTCCAGCCTGCGCCAGCCAGCCCCGTGGCCGTCGCTCCTGTCGCCCCGGCTGCCCCGGCTGCGGCGCCAGTACCGGCCGGCAGCGCCAGCGTACACATCCAGTTCACCGCCGATTGCTGGACCCAGGTCTCCGACGGCAACGGCAAGGTGCTGTTCAGCGCCATCAAGCGCAAGGGCGACAGCCTGGAACTGACCGGCAAGCCACCGTTCGCGGTACGCCTCGGGTTCGCCCGCGGCGCCCAGGTGAGCTACAACGGCCAGGCGGTCGATGTCGCCCCGTTCACCAGTGGCGAAACCGCTCGCCTGAAGTTGGGACAGTAAGTCATGCACGGCGAATCTCCGATCAAACGTCGCGAATCCCGCAAAATCTGGGTCGGCAATGTACCGGTGGGCGGCGATGCGCCCATCGCGGTGCAGAGCATGACCAATACCGACACCAATGACGTCGCCGCCACCGTGGGGCAGATCCAGCGCCTGGTCGATGCCGGCGTCGATATCGTGCGTGTCTCGGTACCGGACATGGACGCCGCCGAGGCGTTCGGCAAGATCAAGAAGCTGGTCAGCGTGCCGCTGGTCGCCGACATCCACTTCGACTACAAGATCGCCCTGCGCGTGGCCGAACTGGGCGTCGACTGCCTGCGCATCAACCCGGGCAACATCGGCCGTGAAGACCGTGTGCGCGCGGTGGTCGATGCCGCCCGTGACCGCGGCATCCCGATCCGCATCGGCGTTAACGCCGGCTCCCTCGAGAAAGACCTGCAGAAGAAGTACGGCGAACCGACCCCGGCCGCATTGGTCGAGTCGGCGCTGCGCCATGTCGAGCACCTCGACCGCCTGGATTTCCAGGACTTCAAGGTCAGCGTCAAGGCCTCCGACGTGTTCATGGCCGTCGAAGCCTACCGCCTGCTGGCCAAGCAGATCATCCAGCCGCTGCACTTGGGCATCACCGAAGCCGGTGGCCTGCGTTCGGGGACAGTGAAATCCGCCGTCGGCCTCGGTATGCTGCTGGCCGAAGGTATCGGCGACACCATCCGCATTTCCCTGGCCGCAGACCCGGTCGAAGAAGTGAAGGTCGGCTACGACATCCTCAAGTCGCTGCACCTGCGTTCCCGTGGCATCAACTTCATCGCCTGCCCGAGCTGCTCCCGGCAGAACTTCGATGTGGTCAAGACCATGAACGAGCTGGAAGGGCGCCTGGAAGACCTGCTGGTACCGCTGGACGTGGCAGTGATCGGGTGCGTGGTCAACGGCCCGGGTGAAGCCAAGGAGGCGCATGTCGGCCTCACCGGCGGCACACCGAACCTGATCTACATCGATGGCAAGCCATCGCAGAAGCTGAACAACGACAACCTGGTCGATGAGCTGGAAAAACTCATCCGCCAGAAAGCGGCCGAGAAGGCCGAGGCCGACGCGGCGCTGATCGCCCGTGGCTGATACACAGAATTCGTAAGGACTACTCGTGAGCAAATCGCTGCAAGCCATCCGTGGCATGAACGACATCCTGCCCGACCAGTCGCCGCTGTGGCGCTACTTCGAGGGCACCGTGGCTGGCCTGCTGGACAGCTACGGCTACAGCCAGATCCGCACGCCGATCGTCGAGTTCACCGAGCTGTTCAAGCGCTCGATCGGTGAAGTCACCGATATCGTCGAAAAAGAGATGTACACCTTCGACGACCGCAACGGCGATTCGCTCACCCTGCGCCCTGAAGGCACCGCCGCCTGCGTGCGTGCGGTACTCGAGCACGGCATCACCGGCAACGGCCAGGTGCAGAAGCTCTGGTACATCGGCCAGATGTTCCGCCACGAGCGCCCACAGAAGGGCCGCTATCGCCAGTTCCACCAGATCGGCGTGGAGGTGTTCAACCTCGACGGTCCGGACGTCGATGCCGAGCTGATCATGCTGACCTGGCGCCTGTGGGGCCTGCTGGGCATCCAGGATGCCGTGGAGCTGCAGCTCAACAGCCTGGGCACCAGCGAAGCCCGCGCGCGCTACCGCGATGCGCTGGTCGAGTTCCTGTCCGCGCGCCTCGAGCAGCTGGACGAAGACAGCCAGCGTCGCCTCAAGAGCAACCCGCTGCGCATCCTCGACAGCAAGGACGCCAACACCCAGGCGGTGCTGGTCGGCGCGCCGAAGCTGGAAGACTACCTGGACGAAGAATCCCGCGTGCACTTCGAGGGCCTCAAGGCTCGCCTCGACGCTGCCGGCATTCCGTTCGTGATCAACACCAAGCTGGTGCGTGGCCTCGATTACTACAGCAAGACCGTGTTCGAGTGGGTCACCGACAAGCTCGGCGCCCAGGGCACCGTGTGCGCCGGTGGCCGCTATGACGGCCTGGTCGAGCAGATGGGCGGCAAGCCGACCCCGGGCGTTGGTTTCGCCATGGGCATCGAACGCCTGATCCTGCTGCTGGAGACCCTGGGCAAGGTGCCCGAGTCGATCAGCCGCACCATTGACGTCTACCTGTGCGCCTTCGGTGAGCAGGCGGAGCTGGCCGGCCTGCGCCTGAGCGAAAGCCTGCGCGACCGTCTGCCGGGCCTGCGCCTGGCGGTCAACGCCGGTGCCGGCAGCTTCAAGAGCCAGTTCAAGAAGGCCGACAAGAGCGGCGCGCTGTTCGCCCTGATCCTCGGCGACGACGAGCTGGCCAAGCAAGAGATCGGTCTGAAGCCCCTGCGTGGCCAGGGCGAACAACAGAACATTGCCTGGGATGCTCTTGCCGAGCACCTGGAAACCGCGATCGCCCAGGCGTAACGCGGTTCAACAACGAATAGGCGAAAAGGAGTATTGGGGTGTCGAGTACCGATGATGACGATCTGGCTGGGATCAAGGACTGGTGGAACCGCAACGGCAAGCCGCTGCTGACCGGCGCGCTGCTGGCCGGTGTGGTGGTGATGGGCTGGCAGACCTGGCACAAGTACCAGGCCAACCAGTCGCAAGGCGCCTCGGCGCTGTACCAGGCCCTGCTGGAAACCTCGCTGACGCCGTCTGGCCAGCCTGATGCCAGCAAGGTCGCCGAGCTGTCCGGCAAGCTCAAGAGCGAGTTTGGCGGTAGCGCCTACGCCCAGTACGGCAGCCTGTTCGTGGCCAAGGTTGCGGTCGACAGCGGCAAGCTGGACGACGCCGCCGCCGAGCTCAAGGCCGTGCTGGACAAGCCGGCCGACGCCACCCTGGGTGAAATCGCCCGTCAGCGCCTGGCCCGCGTGCTCGCGGCACAGGACAAGGCCGATGAGGCCCTGAAGCTGCTCGACGGCGATGCCGACAAAGCCTTCCTGGCCAGCCGTGAGGAGCTCAAGGGCGACCTGCTGCTGCAGCTGGGCCGTGCCGACGACGCGCACGGCGCCTACGAAAAAGCCAAGGCCGCGCTGTCCGACGACGCCGCGATCGGTGGCCTGCAACTGAAGCTGGATGACCTGGCCAAAGGGGACGCCTGAAGTGAAGGGTTGGAAACAAGCAGCAGTGCTCACCCTCGCCGTACTGGCAGCAGGTTGCAGCAGCAACAGCAAGAAGGAACTGCCCCCGGCCGAGCTGACCAAGTTCACCGAGGAAGTGGTGCTGAAGAAGCAGTGGAGCCGTTCGATCGGTGACGGCCAGGGCGAGACGTACAACACCCTGGTACCGGCCATCGAGAACGACCGCATTTACGCTGCCGACGTCACCGGTGAAGTCTTCGCACTCGACCGCCTCAACGGCGATGTAGTGTGGAAAAAAGACCTCGAGCTGCCGGTTTCCGGCGCGGTTGGCGTGGGCTACGGCCTGGTCATGCTGGGCACGCTCAAGGGCGAGGTGATTGCCCTGGATTCGAGCACCGGCGAAGAGCGCTGGCGTTCGCGCGTCACCAGCGAAGTACTGGCACCGCCCGCCAACAACGGCGACGTTGTGGTGGTGCAGACCCAGGATGACCGCCTGATCGGCCTCGACGCCGCCACTGGCGACCGTCGCTGGATCTACGAAAACACCCCGGCGGTGCTCACCCTGCGTGGTACCGGCGCGCCGATCGTCACCAACCGCCTGGCTGTCGCCGGCCTGTCCACCGGCAAGGTGGTGGCGGTGGACATCAGCAACGGCGTACCGGTGTGGGAAAGCCGCGTGGCCATCCCGCAAGGCCGCTCCGAGCTGGACCGTGTGGTGGACATCGACGGCGGCCTGCTGCTGTCCGGTGGCACCCTGTACGTCAGCACCTACCAGGGCCGCGTCGCCGGCCTGGACCTGGAAAGCGGCCGTGTGCTGTGGCAGCGTGATGCCTCCAGCTACGTGGGTGTCGCCCAGGGCTTCGGCAACGTCTACGTGAGCCTGGCTTCGGGCACCGTCGAAGGTGTCGACGAGCGCTCCTCCAGCGCCCTGTGGAGCAACGACAGCATGGCCCGTCGCCAGCTGTCGGCGCCGGAAGTGTTCTCCAGCTACGTGGCGGTGGGTGACTTCGAAGGTTACCTGCACCTGCTGAGCCAGGTCGATGGCCGCTTCGTCGGCCGTGAGCGTATCGACAGCGATGGCCTGCGTGCCCGCCCACTTGTGGTCGGCGACACCATCTACGTCTTCGGCAACAGCGGCAAGCTCGAGGCACTGACCATCCGCTGAAGCTATGCTTGAGCCCGTTCGCGGGCTCAGGTAGCGGCGCAGGAGCGCCGCCCGAACTCCGGCCGCTGCCTTGCAGCGGCCTTTGCATTTTCAAGAATTCAAGAGTGGAGAGCCGCATGGTTCCCGTAATCGCCCTGGTGGGCCGCCCGAACGTCGGCAAATCCACCATGTTCAACCGCCTGACCAAGACCCGCGATGCCATCGTCGGTGACCTGTCGGGCCTGACCCGTGACCGCCAGTACGGCGATGCCACCTGGCAGGGTCGTTCCTTCATCCTGATCGACACCGGCGGTATCACCGGTGACGAAGTGGGCATGGACGAGAAGATGGCCGAGCAGTCGCTGATGGCCATCGAAGAAGCCGACTACGTGCTGTTCCTGGTGGATGCCCGCGCCGGCATGACCGCCGCCGACCAGATGATCGCCGACCACCTGCGCAAGCGGAACAAGTCGGCCATCCTGGTGGCCAACAAGATCGACAACATAGACCCGGACATCGCCCGCGCCGAGTTCTCGCCGCTGGGCATGGGTAACGCCATCCCGGTGGCCGGCTCCCAGGGCCGTGGTATCAACGCCCTGATGGAATCGCTGCTCGGCCACATCCCGCGTGATGCCGAGGAAGAAGCCCTCGACCTGAACGTCGCCGAAGGCGAAGAGGCCGTGCGCATTCCAGGCCCGAGCGAGAAAGACGGCATCAAGATCGCCATCATCGGCCGCCCGAACGTGGGCAAGTCGACCCTGGTCAACCGCATGCTCGGCGAAGAGCGCGTGGTGGTGTACGACCAGCCGGGTACCACCCGCGACAGTATCTACATCCCGTTCGAGCGTGATGGCGAGAAGTACACCTTCATCGACACTGCCGGCGTGCGCAAGCGCGGCAAGATCCACGAGGAAGTCGAAAAGTTCTCGGTGGTGAAGACCCTGCAGGCGATCAAGGACGCCAACGTGGTGGTCTTCGTCATGGACGCCCGCGAAGGCGTGGTCGACCACGACCTCAACCTGCTCGGCTTCGCCCTTGAAGCCGGCCGGGCCATCGTCATCGCGCTGAACAAGTGGGATGGCATGGAAGCGGGCGAGCGCGACTACGTGAAGACCGAGCTGGAGCGCCGGCTGTTCTTCGTCGACTTCTGCGACATCCACTTCATCTCCGCCCTGCACGGCACTGGCGTTGGCCACCTGTACAAGTCGGTGCAGGCCGCGTTCAAGTCGGCGGTCACCCGCTGGCCGACCAGCCGCCTGACGCAGATCCTCGAAGACGCCATCAGCGTGCACCAGCCGCCACTGGTCAACGGCCGTCGCATCAAACTGCGCTACGCCCACCTCGGTGGCGCCAACCCGCCGCTGATCGTGATCCACGGCAACCAGACCGAGAAGGTGCCCAACTCCTACTCGCGTTACCTGGAGAACACCTACCGCCGCGTGCTCAAGCTGGTCGGTACGCCGATCCGCATCGAGTACAAGGGCGGTGAGAACCCGTACGAGGGCAACAAGAACACCCTCACCGATCGCCAGGTCAACAAGAAGCGCCGCTTGATGTCGCACCACAAGAAGGCCGAGAAGAAGCGCCGCGACAAGCGCTAGTCACTGGGCTGCGTTACGCTTCGTGGGAGCGGGCTTGCCCCGCGATGGTTTCAGGCAGAGAGGTTTTGCTGCCTGGTCAATTGCCATCGCGGGGCAAGTCGCATCGGCGCACCGCCGCTCCCACGGTTGGTGACTTGACCCAACGCAATCCCCCTATTGTTTCAACCTTTTTCCTGACTGCTTGATCCGCTATGCTCGGACACCACCCCGTGCCGGACAAACCCCAGGAAAGAGGGCTCCATGATCCGCAGCAAACTGCCGAATGTCGGCACGACCATCTTCACCACCATGTCGCAGCTCGCCATGCAGACCGGTGCGCTCAACCTGTCCCAGGGCTTCCCTGACTTCAACGGCCCCCAGGCCCTGCTCGATGCCGTTGGCCGCCATGTGGCCGCCGGGCACAACCAGTATTCGCCGATGACCGGCCTGCCAGCCCTGCGCCAGCAAGTGGCGGCCAAGATCGCCCGGCTGTATGGCGTGGCGGTGGACGCGGACCAGGAAGTGACCATCACCCCCGGCGCCACCGAAGCGATCTTCTGTGCCATCCAGGCGGTAATCCACCCCGGCGATGAAGTGATCGTCTTCGACCCGTGCTACGACAGCTACGAACCCTCGGTGGAGCTGGCCGGTGGCCGCTGCGTGCACGTGCCGCTCGCGGACGGCAGCTTCAGCATCGACTGGCAGAAGTTCAGCGATGCCCTCAGCCCGCGCACGCGCATGGTCATCCTCAACTCGCCGCACAACCCCAGCGGTGCGCTGATCAGCCGCGACGACCTGGACCAGCTGGCCGCGCTGATCGCCAACCGCGACATCTACCTGGTCAGCGACGAAGTCTACGAGCACTTGATCTACGACGGTGTGCGCCACGCCAGCGTGCTGGCCCACGAGCAGCTGTACAGCAGAGCCTTCGTCATCAGCTCGTTCGGCAAGACCTACCACGTCACTGGCTGGAAGACCGGTTACGTGGTCGCGCCACCGGCGCTCAGCGCCGAACTGCGCAAGGTTCACCAGTACGTCAACTTCTGCGGTGTCACACCCTTGCAGTGTGCCTTGGCCGACTTCATGGCCGAACACCCGGAGCACATCGACGAATTGCCGGCCTTCTACCAGGCCAAGCGTGACCTGTTCTGCGACCTGTTGCAGGCCTCGCGGTTCAGCTTTACCCGTACCCCGGGCACCTATTTCCAACTGGTGGACTATTCGCAGATCCGCCCCGACCTGAACGACGTCGACATGGCCCTGTGGCTGACCCGCGAACACGGCGTGGCCAGCATCCCGGTGTCGGTGTTCTACCAGCAACCCATCCCCGAGCAACGCCTGGTGCGCCTGTGCTTTGCCAAACGCGAGGAGACGCTGCGACAGGCGGCGGAGAGACTATGCGCGATCTGAGTGAACTGCCGAACCTGAAAATCGCCCTGGTGCAGACCACCCTGGCCTGGCACGACCGCGAAGCCAACTATGCCCATTTCGAGGAGCTGATCGGCCAGGCCGGTGAAGTCGACCTGGTGATCCTGCCAGAGATGTTCACCACCGGTTTCTCGATGGAATCGGAAAGCCTGGCGGAGCCGGAGAACGGCCCGACCTACAAATGGCTCAAGGCCCAGGCGAAGAAGCGCAATGCGGTGATCACCGGCAGCGTGATCATCCAGGCCGCCGATGGCAGCCACCGCAACCGCCTGCTGTGGGCGCGGCCCGATGGCGAGATCCTGCACTACGACAAGCGCCACCTGTTCCGCATGGCCGGCGAACACAAGCACTACACCCCCGGTGAGCGCCAGGTGCAGTTCGAACTCAAGGGCTGGCGCATTCGCCCGCTGATCTGCTACGACCTGCGCTTCCCGGTATGGAGCCGCGACGCCCAGGACACCGACCTGCTGCTGTACACCGCCAACTGGCCGGCAGCGCGGCGCACCCATTGGAACCGGCTGCTGCCGGCGCGGGGCATCGAGAACCTGTGCTTCGTGGCGGCGGTGAACCGGGTGGGCACCGATGGCAAGGGCTTTGCCTATTCCGGCGACAGCCAGGTGCTGGATTTCCAGGGCGAGAGCCTGTTGAGCGCGGGCGAGGCCGACGGGGTGTTCACCGTAGTGCTGCGTGCCGCGGAACTGGCGGCGTACCGGGCGCGCTTCCCGGCCAATCTGGATGCCGATACCTTCGAGCTGCATTGAGGGCCAATCGCGGGGCAAGCCCGCTCCCACGCGATCACGTGGGAGCGGGCTTGCCCCGCGATGGTTTCAGGCTTCAGTACACATCCCGCCGATAGCGCCCATCCTCGATCAGCTGCTGCACCTGCGCTTCACCGAGCATCCCCCGCAGCGCCGCATCCACCCCCGCAGCCATCCCGTGCAAACTGCCGCACACATACACACAGGCGCCGTCGTCGATCCAGCGCTTGAACTCGACGGCCTGCTGCAGCAGCACATCCTGCACATAGACCTTCTCGGCCTGGTCGCGTGAAAACGCCAGGTCCAGCCGTTGCAGATCGCCCTTGGCCAACCAGCCCTGCAGCTCCTCGCCACACAGTAGGTCGTGGGCACGGTTGCGCTCGCCGAACAGCAGCCAGTTGCGCTGCTCACCTGCGCCAATGCGTGCCTTCAAGAGGCTGCGCAAGCCAGCCAGGCCGGTGCCATTGCCGATCAGTACCATCGGCGCCGCCGCGTCGGGCAAGTGGAAGCCGCTGTTACGGCGCAGACGCGCGCTGAGCGTGCCGTCCAGCGCCAGGTACTCGGTCAGCCAGCCGGAACCCAGGCCCAGGTTGCCATCGGGGTGGCGTTCCTGGCGCACGATCAACTCCAGCTCGCCATCGCTGGCAATGGAGGCGATCGAGTATTCACGGGCACTCAGCGGGATCAGCGCATCGACCAGCGCCTGGGCATGCAGCCCCACCAGGTGCTCACGGCTCTGCGGCAGTTGGCGGCCGCCCAGGGCCTGGGCGAGGGTTTCCTGGAGGCCGTCCACTTGCACCGGGCTGTGTGGGTCCATGCCCAGGCCGGCCAGCAATGCATCGATGCGCTGTTGGCCATTGCGTGGCACTACTTCAATCAGGTCGCCGGCCTCCCAGTTCGCCGCTACCTCGGGTTGCAGGCCCAGCAGGAACACCGGGGCGCCCTGGCTGCCCGGGTTGAGCAGTTCACGGCGGGCCAGGCGCCAATTGCCGAAGCTGGCGGGCTGCCACGCGGCTACCGGCTGCGCGCCGGTCAGTCGTGCCAGCTCTTGTTGCCACAGTTGCAGCGCGGCGGGGTCGGCGTTGTCCACTTCGACTGCGCTGAATGCGCTGCTGGCGCCACGCTCGCTGAGCCAGGCCTGCAGCCGTCGGGCAAAACCGCAGAAGTGCGGATACTGGCGGTCGCCCAGGGCCAGCACGGCATAGTCCAGGTGTTCCAGTGCCCAAGGCTTGCCGATGACTTTGCGTTCGAAGGCCCGAGCGCTGTCCGGCGCTTCACCGTCGCCGAAGGTGCTCACCACGAACAGCGCGCGGTTGGCCTGGCGCAGTTCGGCCTCGCCCAACTGCGCCAGCGGGCGCACCTGCACCGGCAAGCCGACGGCCTGCAGCTGCCCGGCGCTCTGCCAGGCCAGTTGCTCGGCGAAGCCGCTCTGGCTGGCGAAACCGATCAGCCAGCTGTCGCCGTTGCCGGCACTGGCCGACACCGCGCTGCGGGCGGCACGCACCTGGCGCTTCTTGCGCCGGCGGTCTAGGTACAGCAGCCAGCCGGTGACGAAGAACAGCGGCATGGTCAGGCTGGCCAGGGTAACGATGATTCGCCCCGGCAAGCCAAAGTAGCTGCCCACGTGCAGGGCGTAGACGCTCTGCAGCAGCTGGGCCTTGAACGAGCTGTCGCTGTAGCGCTGGTGGCGCTTGATCTGGCCGGTGGCCGGGTCGAGGGTGAGGGTGTTGAAGGCGCGCTCGTGGTCGGCGTCCTGCAACAGGTAGAACAGCGTAGCCGGCTGACCGCCGGCTGGCGGCAGGCGCAGGTTGTAGGTGGACAGGCCAGGGCCCGCCGCGTCCTTGAGATTGGCCCAGATGGCGTCGTAGTCGACCACCAGTGGCGGGGCGTTCTTGTCGACCTTTGGCGGGCCATGGCGGCCACCGCGGCCTTCACCGCGCTTCTGCTCGCCGGCCGCCGGTGGGTCGGCCAGCAGCTTGTTCAGGCCCGCGCGGTACCACTCGTACGACCAGAACAGCCCGGTCAGGGCGAACAGCAGGTAGAACAGCAGGCACCAGGTGCCGAACACCGCATGCAGGTCCCAGTTGAACGCGCGGCCTTTCTTGGCCCAGTCCAGGGTCAGCCAGGTCCGCCAGTTCAGGGCCTTGCGCGGCCAGCGCAGGTACAGGCCGGACAGGCAGAAGAAGATCAGCATCAGGGTGCAGGCACCGGTGATCTGCCGGCCGGTGTCGCCCACGGCGAGGAAGCGGTGCAGTTGCAACACGAAGTCGAAGAAGCCCAGCCCGCTGACTTCGCCCTTGAGCTCGCCGGTGTAGGGGTCGGCATAGCGCAACTCGCCGCGGCGCTCACCGGGCGCGGGGGTGAAGAAAATCCGCGCGGCATTACCCTCGCGGGTGTCTACCCACAGCATCGAGACCTTGTCGCCTTGCGCGGTTTCGACCCGGCGCACGAGCTCGGCCGGCGGCAACACGCCCTCCTGGCGAACCTCGACCTTGAGCACCTCGGCGTTGAACGCGCGCAGCAGCTCCTCCTGGAACGACCAGATCGCCCCGGTGATGCCCATCAGCGCCAGCACCAGGCCAGCGGTGATGCCAAACAACCAGTGCAGCTGGAACAGCGTCTTCTTCAACACATCGATCACCTTGTCTGGCCGCCTACCGCGCGGCGTGCATTATGCCTTGATACGCAAAAGCCCCGTTCAAGCAAATGAACGGGGCTTGGGCTGCATCCTTTAGAAGTGGACGCTGGTGGTCAGCAATGCGGTCCGGCCCGCCGCCTGGTTGGCGAAGTGGGTAGAGAACGCCTTGTCGTAGTAGACCTCGTTGGTGAGGTTCTGCACGTTCAGCTGCAGGTCGACGTTCTTGGTCAGCTTGTAGGCGGCCATGGCGTCGTAACGTACGTAGCTGTCGACCATGGTGGTGTTGGCCACGTTGCCGAACACGTCATCGACGTAGAAGGCGCCGCCGCCGACGGTGAACTTAGGCGTGACCTGGTAGGTGGTCCACAGGCTGGCGCTGTTGTTCGGGGTGTTCGGCAGCTGGTTGCCGTCGTTGGCCTTGCCCAGCGGGCCGCCGTCGATCTGGCGGGCCTGCATGTAGGTGTAGCCGGCGAATACCTGCCACTTGTTGGTCAGCTTGCCGCTGGCCGACAGCTCGATGCCCTGCACGCGGGTTTCGCCGACGTTCTCGTAGCTGGTGGTACCCACCTGCACACGGGCGTTTTCTTTCTCGGTGCGGAACAGCGCGGCGGTGAGGGACAGACGCTCTTCGAGCAGGTCCCACTTGGTGCCGATCTCGTAGTTGGTGGTTTCTTCCGGTTCCATGTCGCTGGCGAGCAGGTTGCCGGAGCGGTCGGTGGTGTTGCCCAGCGGGTTGCCTTCCATGCCTTCGCCCAGCTGCGCGCCCGGCGGGGTGGCGGAGGTGGCGTAGGACACATAGATGCTGCCATTGTCGGCCGGTTTCCACACCAGGCCCAGCTGGCCGGTGATGAACTCGCTGGTGTCCTCGCCCTTGGCGGCGATGCCCTTGGCGTTGACCGTGGTGCTGCCGTTGGCGTTATGGGTACGGTACTGGGTGTCGAAGTGGTCGTAGCGCAGGCCCATGTTCAGCAGCCAGGCCGGGGTCAGCTCAAGGGTGTCGAACACATACAGCGCTCGGGTGTTGCTCTTGGTGTTGGTGCCGGCGTAGTTGCGCGAGATGGCGCCGTTCCACGGATCGTCCGGGTTCGGGTTGCTCAGCGAGGTGCAGTTGTAGGACGGCGCGCCGATGCCGTTGCATTGGCGCAGGTTGTTGACCACGGTGGTGCCGGCGGTGGTAGCGACATCGTAGGAGGTCCGGTCGGACTCCTCGCGGCTCAGCTCGATACCGGTGGAGAAGCTGTTCTTCAGGCCGCCCAGGTAGAACTCACCGAACAGGTCGGTCTGGTTGGTGGTGGTGGAGGTATTGCTGACACGGGTGTTGGCCCGGCGCCAGACGCTGCCACGGTTGACGTTGCCCTGGCTGTCGTCCGGCTGGGTCAGGATATAGTCCTGCATGCTGCTGCCGTGGCGCAGGGTGTTCTTGATGGTCAGCGCATCGGTCAGGTCGTGCTCGATGGCGAAGGTGGCGATGTCTACCCGCGACTTGCGGAAGTCACGGTCGGTCAGGCCATAGAAGTTGTCGCTGTCGCCACCGTCCTGAGGCTTGCTCGGGTGCGCCGAGGTACGCGCGGCACTGCCACGTACAGGAATGCTGTACGGGATGCCCGAATCCGGCAGGTCGTCGCTTTCCAGGTGGTAGTAATCGAGGTTGACGCGGGTCGGCGTACCCAGGCCGAAGGCCAGCGACGGGGCGATGCCCCAACGGTCGTAGTTGACCTTGTCGCGGCCGGCGACGTTGCTTTCGTGGGTCATCAGGTTCAGGCGCCCGGCAATGGTATCGCTGAACTGGTAGTTGCCGTCGAAGGTGTAGCGCTGGGTCTGGTCGCTGCCCCAGGTCCAGGCGCCGTCCAGCGAGTTGCCCAGGTGCGCGCGCTTGCTCACCAGGTTGATGGTGCCGCCCGCCGCGCCGCGGCCACCGATGGCCGAGTTCGGGCCCTTGGCCACTTCCACCGATTCGATGGCGAAGATCTCACGGGTTTGCGCGCCAGTGTCACGCACGCCGTCCAGGTAGGTATCGCCCTGGGCGTCGAAGCCACGGATGAACGGGCGGTCGCCTTGCGGGTTGCCGCCTTCGCCGGCGCCGAAGGTGATGCCGGGCACGGTGCGCAGGGCATCCTGCAGGTTCAGGGCATTGGTGTCCTTGATCACTTGCTGCGGGATCACGGTGACCGAACGCGGCGTGTCCACCAAGGGGGCGGTGTACTTCTGCGAGGAGGCTTTCTCGACCTTGTACTCGGTGTTCGCCTGTTCGGCCTTGCCGTTGACGCTGGTGGCGTCGAGGGTGATGGCGTTATTGGCGGCCGGGTCGGCAGCGTAAGCGGAAGTGGCGGTGATCGCCAGGCCGATGGCGGAGGCGAGCAGGCGTGGTGAACTGACGGCGGTTGGCACGTGACGCATTGTTATTGACCTTCCCCAAGGTATTGAAGGCCGCGGATGTTAATGTAAGCGAATGTAAGGAACAATTGAGAAGCGTTACCATTCGCCAGGAATTTACATTCTTTACATTTTCACCTTACGGTTTTTATGGGTTCGTGCGTCAATTGGTCAGAAAGGGGCTTGTGAACGGTAAAAGGGAATCAATATCATTGGCGCCCCTTACCTGTGCTAGGTGCCACCGCCATGCTGCTTCACATTCCTGGGCTGTTCGACGCCGACGAAATCTCGCGTATTCGCCAGGCCCTGGAGCAGGCCGACTGGGCCGACGGCAAGGTCACGGCGGGTTACCAGTCGGCCAAGGCCAAGCACAACCTGCAACTGGCCGAAGGCCATCCGCTGGCCAAGGAAATCGGCAGCGCGCTGATCGAGCGGCTGTGGCGCAACCCGCTGTTCATGTCGGCGGCGCTGCCGCACAAGGTGTTCCCGCCGCTGGTCAACTGCTACCAGGAGGGGGGCAATTTCGATTTCCATATCGACAACGCCCTGCGCCAACCCAAGGGCAGCCCGGAGCGGGTGCGCACCGACCTGTCTTCCACCCTGTTCCTCAGCGACCCCGACAGTTACGACGGCGGCGAGCTGGTGATCCAGGACACCTACGGCGTACAGCAGGTCAAGCTGGCGGCCGGCGACATGGTGCTGTACCCCGGCACCAGCCTGCACAAGGTCAACCCGGTCACCCGCGGCGCCCGTTATGCAGCGTTCTTCTGGACCCAGAGCCTGGTGCGCGATGACGGCCAGCGCACGCTGTTGTTCGAGATGGACAACGCCATCCGCCAGCTCACCGCCGACGTGCCGGATCACCCATCGCTGCTGCAACTGACCGGCACCTACCACAACCTGCTGCGCCGCTGGGCCGAGGTCTGAGCCGTGTCCTATCAGTTGCGTCGTGAACAGGTGGTGGACCTGGCCGGGCTCAAGGCCATGCTCGAACACAGCCCGGGCCAGGCCGCCCAGGCCATCCTCGCGGCGGCAGGGCAGGGCGCGGTCGAGGCACAGTTGTTGCTGGGGCAGATCCTGCTCGACGGGCGCGGCATCGAGCAGGATGCCGAGGTCGCCCGGCGCTGGTTCCAGATTGCCGCCCAAGGGGGCAATGGCATGGCGCACAACATGCTAGGGCGCTGCCTGGAGCATGGCTGGGGCGGTGCGGTGGACCTGGCCCAGGCGGCCATTCACTACGCGCGTGCGGCCGACACCGGATTGGACTGGGGCATGTACAACCTGGGTAACCTGCTGGCCACCGGGCGTGGGCTGCCGGAGAACCAGGCCCAGGCATTGGCGTGCTACGAGAAGGCTGCTCAGCTGGGCCACGCCAAGTCGATGAACTTGTACGGCCGTTATCTGGAGCAAGGTATTGCCACCGCCGCCAGCCCGGCCCGTGCCGTACGTTGGTATCGCCGTTCGGCCGAGGCGGGGGATTTTCGCGGCATGTTCAGCCTGGCGATGGTGTTGGTCGAGCGGGGGCAGGTCGGCGAAGCAGGGCCTTGGCTTGAGCGAGCCAGGGTTGAGGGCAACCTGAATTTCCTGCGCAGTGCACGGGTGACGCTGCAGGGCGGCGGGCCTTTGCTGGCAGGCTACGCGGCTGCGTATGCCGGGGAGATCGAACAACGCGGGATTTGATGGCGCATGTCCGGGCCTCTTCGCGGGTAAACCCGCTCCCACAAGTACAGCGCTCGATTCAGACCTGGCGCGATCCTGTGGGAGCGGGCTTGCCCCGCGATAGGGGCGCACATACAAAACGGGGCCTTGCGGCCCCGTTTTCAGTTACAGGTAGTAAGCCTTCAGCGGCGGGAAGCCGTTGAATTCCACCGCGCTGTAGCTGGTGGTGTAGGCACCGGTGGACAACCAGTACAGACGGTCGCCGATGGCCAGGTTCAGTGGCAGGCCGTACTTGTAGTTCTCGTACATGATGTCGGCGCTGTCGCAGGTCGGGCCGGCGATCACCACTTCTTCGGTCTCGCCTTTCTTTTCGGTCCAGATCGGGAACTTGATGGCTTCGTCCATGGTTTCGATCAGGCCGGAGAACTTGCCCACGTCGGTGTAGATCCAGCGCTCGACCGCGGTGCGCGACTTGCGTGCCACCAGCACCACTTCGCTGACCAGGATGCCGGCGTTGGCGATCAGCGAGCGGCCTGGCTCGAGGATGATTTCCGGCAAGTCGTCACCGAAGTCTTCCTTGAGGAAGCGAATGATCTCTTCGGCGTAGGTCTCGAGGCTGTTGGTGCGGGTGATGTAGTTGGCCGGGAAGCCGCCACCCATGTTGATCAGCTTCAGCTCGATGCCGTCTTCTTCCTTCAGGCGCTCGAAGATCACCTTCACCTTGGCGATGGCGGCGTCCCACACGCTGATGTCGCGCTGTTGCGAGCCAACGTGGAAGGAGATGCCGTACGGCACCAGGCCCAGGTCGCGGGCGAGGATCAGCAGGTCCATGGCCATGTCGGTCTGGCAGCCGAACTTGCGCGACAGCGGCCAGTCGGCAGTGGTGGAGCCTTCGGTGAGGATACGCACGTAGACTTTCGAGCCCGGCGCGGCCTTGGCGATGTTGCGCAGGTCGGCTTCGGAATCGGTGGCGAACAGGCGCACGCCCTTATCGAAGAAGTAGCGGATGTCCTTGGACTTCTTGATGGTGTTGCCGTAGCTGATGCGGTCAGGGCTGACGCCGCGGCCAAGCACCTTGTCCAGCTCGTAGATCGAGGCGATGTCGAAGCTCGAACCTTTCTCTTTGAGCAGGTCGATGATTTCGACGGCAGGGTTGGCCTTGACCGCGTAGTAGACCTTGGCGAATTCGAACCCGGCGCGCAGGTCGTCGTAGGCCTGGCTGATCATCTGGGTGTCGATGAGTACGAACGGGGTTTCCTGTTTGTCGGCGAACGCCTTCATTTTCTGGAAGGTGTCACGCGCGAAATAGTCTTCGACCTGGATCGACATGCTCAAGGGCTCCATGGGCAAACTGAAAAAATAAGTGGCTGCAAACTGAACGTCCTCCGTATCCCCACTTTGGTTCGCCTACTTCCCAAGGCATGTCGCCGAAAGCAAAAAGGTCAACCGTGCCAGGTGTGTGGCTGCGGGTGACCTTGCTGTCTCGTCGTCAGTACTTGAGCCGGATGGATCGTTTCCAGCATGGACGTTCGGCGCGCACTTTAGGGCGTGATTCCAGCAAGATCAACAGGCAATCCCGGTGGGTTCGCCGTGGATCGACGAGCAGTTACCTGAATAACCGACTCGTGTGACCGGCAGATGTTCCCCGGGATCTTTGAAGCGTTAAATATTGTGGAATAGACCTGATTGGCCCCGTCGCGGGTGAACCCGCCCCCACAGGGATTGCGTGATTCCTGTGGGAGCGGGTTTACCCGCGAAGGGGGGGCAGGTGTTCATATTTATGGCCACGTATCTCTGGTACGTCGGTGCATGAAACTCGTCATAAATTTTTTGTTACCGACTGGCGGAATTGCTGGTTTTGATGAGAAACATTACTATTCGCACCCTTATCTGCCTGCCTGATGACCCCCTACCGTGTCCGGACACAAAGGCTTCCTCGACCACTATCACGAGCTGATCGGCACCTGGACGCGCAAGTTGCGCAGTCGTCAGCAGGCCGAGGACCTCACCCATGATGCCTTCGTGCGGGTTCTGGAAAACCCTCGCGATCGGGTCGAGCAGCCACGCGCCTACCTTCACCAGACCGCACGCAACATCGCTGTCGATGGCTTTCGTCGCGAAGACCGGCGCCAGGCTTTGGTGCTGGAAGGATTCGACGACGAAGCGGCGCCGGCTGATGACCCGGAAGCCTACGTGCATGCCCTGGAACTGGCCGACAGCGTCGAGCGGGCGCTGGCCGAACTGCCACTCAACTGCCGGCAGGTGTTCGTCTGGCAGAAGCTCGAAGGCCTGAGCCAGGCCGAGATCGCCGAGCGCATGGGCTTGAGCAAGAACATGGTCGAAAAGTATATGATCCGCACGCTCCGACATCTGCGTGAGCACCTGGATGTGTCGGCCAGATGAGTCAGGAGACCCCATTGATGAAACAGCACGTTCTCGACCCCGTGCGCGAGCAGGCCGCGGCATGGTTTGCCCGCGTCCAGGATGCGCCGGGCGATGGCGAGATGCTGGCGGCCCTGGGTGCGTGGCTTGAGCAGGACGCCCGGCACCGCGAGGAATACCAGCTGCTTGTGCGGCTATGGGGCGCGGCCGACTTCATTCCCCGTCAGCGCCTTGAAGCGTTGTGCTCTGCCGAGCCGGTGCGTCAGCTGCCGCGCCGCCGTGTGCTGCGCCAGGCGTTGGCGGCAGGCGTGGCGATCGCCGCCCTGGGCCTGGGTTGGAGCGGCTGGCAGTATCAGCAGCTCAATCATCACGAAAGCTTGCAGACCAACATGGGCGAGCGACGTCAGTTCGAATTGCCGGATGGTTCGCATCTTGAGCTCAACAGCGCGACCCGGGTGGACGTGGCCTTCAGTTCAGGCCGGCGACAGGTGCGGCTGAGCCAGGGCGAGGCGATGTTCATCGTCGCTCACGACAGCAACCGACCTTTCGTGGTCGGTACGGCCCAGGGAGAGGTGACCGTAACAGGTACCCGTTTCGACGTGCGTCAGGATCCGGGCAGCACTCGGGTGGCGGTGGAGCAGGGCTCGGTGCGGGTTCAGGGCACAGGCGGTTCGCTGGCGCAGTTGGGCGCAGGCCAGGGTTCGCACATCGACACCCAGGGTAATGTCGCCGCGCCCTACACCATCGACGCCAATGCGCTCACCGCCTGGCGGCAGGGCAAGCTGGTATTCGACAACGCCCCGCTCAGTGAGGTGGTCAAGGAAGTCTCGCGCTACCGGGCTCAGCCCTTGAAGGTTGCGCCGGGGAAAGTGGCCGGCCTGCGCCTGTCCAGCACCTTCAGCATCGACGATCCGGACGCCCTGCTGCGCGCCTTGCCGAGCATCTTGCCGGTGGCGGTCAAACAGCACCCGGACGGCTCCAGCGAAATAATTTCAAAATAGATTCAGGTTTTTTTTCGCCCGTTCGTCTTCCCCGCCAGCTGCAACTGCCAAGCATTTACATTTGCATGCGGTTGGCGTTTATCCGACCTTTCAGGATTTCTCGAAGACGTGAACAACAACAAGCCCCTTCTCCAGCTGCGCCGCCTGGCGCTGGCCCTGGCGGTCAGCGCTGCCGCCGCCAACAGCTACGCCGAAAGCATCCAGATCCAGGCCCAGCCGCTGGCGACCGCGCTCAAGCAACTGGGCCAGCAGACCAACCTGCAGCTGTTCTTCAGCCCCGAACTGGTGGCGGGCAAAGAGGCCCCGGCGGTGTCCGGCGAGCTGGCCCCGGAACAAGCGCTGCAGCAACTGCTGCAAGGCAGCGGGCTGACCTTCGAGCAGTCGGCCGATACCGTGGTGGTCAAGCCGGCGGCAGTCGCCGGGACGCTGACAACCGGCACCCTGGAGCTGGCGCCCACCGATGTGAAAGTGGTCGGCGACTGGCTGGGCGATGCCCAGCAGAGCGTGGTGCAGAACCACCCCGGCGCACGCACCGTGGTACGCCGCGAGGCGATGGTGGAGCAGGGCACCATGAACGTGCGCGATGCCCTGCGTGGCATCCCCGGGGTACAGGTGCAGGATTCCAACGGCACCGGCGGCAGCGACCTGTCGCTGAACGTTGGCGTGCGTGGCCTGACCTCGCGCCTGTCGCCGCGCTCGACCGTGCTGATCGACGGTATCCCGGCCGCCTTCGCGCCCTATGGCCAGCCACAGTTGTCGATGGCGCCGATCTCCTCGGGCAACCTCGACAGCATTGATGTGGTGCGCGGCGCAGGCTCGGTGCGCTATGGCCCGCAGAACGTCGGTGGGGTGATCAACTTCGTTACCCGGGCGATCCCCGAGAAGGCCACCGGCGAGCTGGCGACCACCCTTGAAACGTCGCGTTATGGCGGATGGAAACACACCGAGTCGGCCTTCGTCGGCGGCACCGCCGACAACGGCATCGGCGTGGCGCTGTTGTACAGCGGCGTCAACGGCAATGGTTACCGGCGCAGCAACAACGACAACGACATCGACGATGTGCTGCTCAAGACCCATTGGGCGCCGACCGACGTCGACGAGTTCTGGCTGAACTTCCACTACTACGATGGCCGCGCCGACATGCCCGGCGGCCTCACCCAGGCCCAGTACGACCAGGACCCCTACCAGTCGCTGCGTGACTACGACTACTTCGCCGGCCGGCGCAAGGACGTGTCGTTCAAGTGGCAGCGCCAGCTCGACGACGCCACCCAGTTCGAGGTGCTGACCTACTACACCGACAGTTTCCGCGGCAGCACCATCGCCTCCAGCGACATGACGACCTTGTCGTCGTACCCGCGCAACTACCACACCTTTGCCATCGAGCCGCGCTTGTCGCGGGTGTTCTTCGTCGGCCCGACCACCCAGGAGGTCAGCGTTGGCTACCGCTACCTGAAGGAGGCCATGCGCGAGCAGTCGACCCGGTTGTCGTTGATCAACAATGTGCCGACCCAGACGGCCAAGTCCGACGGCCATGTGTTCCAGGACCGCAGCGGTGGTACCGAGGCCAGCGCCTACTACATCGATGACAAGATCGATGTGGGCAACTGGACCATCACTCCAGGTATCCGCTTCGAGCACATCAACACCGACTGGCGCGACCGCCCGGTGCTGGACGACAGCCGCAAGCCGGTGGCAGAGAAGAACCGCAGCATCACCAGCAACGAGCCGCTGCCGGCGCTGAGCGTGATGTACCACCTGTCCGATGCGTGGAAGCTGTTCGCCAACTACGAGACCTCGTTCGGCAGCCTGCAGTACTTCCAGCTGGGTCAGGGTGGTACCGGCGACAGCACTGCCAATGGCCTGGAGCCGGAGAAGGCCAAGACCTACGAGCTTGGCACGCGCTATGACGATGGCCATTTTGCCGGTGAGCTGACGGCGTTCTACATCGACTTCGATGACGAGCTGCAGTACATCAGCAACACGGTGGGCTGGACCAACCTCGGCGCCACCACGCACCAGGGTATCGAGGCGTCGGCGCGCTATGACCTGGCCGGGCTGGACCCGCGCCTGCAAGGGCTGTCGGTGAATGCCGGGTACACCTACACCCGGGCCACCTACGAGGGTGATATCCCCGGCTTCGAAGGCCGCGACCTGCCGTTCTACTCGCGCCAGGTGGCGACTGCCGGCCTGCGTTACCAGGTCAACCGCTGGACCTGGAACCTCGATGCGTTCGCCCAGTCCGGGCAACGCGCACCGGGTACCGGCATGACCAAGACCGGTCAGTTCACCGGCAATTACATTACCGAACCGAGTGCCGATGGCCAGTACGGCGATATCCCGGGCTACGTGACCTGGCATGCCCGGGGTGGCTATGACTTCGGGCCGCAACTGTCCAACCTGAAGCTGGCAGCCGGGGTGAAGAACCTGTTCGACAAGCAGTACTTCACCCGCTCCAGCGACAACAACTCGGGGATCTACGTGGGTGAGCCGCGCACCTTCTATGTGCAGGCCAGTGTAGGGTTCTGATCCGACGTTGCCTTCATCGCGGGGCAAGCCCGCTCCCACGCCAGATACCAACCTGTGGGCTGGCGTGGGAGCGGGCTTGCCCCGCGATGCATTTACGAGGCCACCGCCTCGGCCGGCGACACGATACTGGTCTTGCCACCCCGCGAGCGCCCGGAACTCAGGTACGCCGCAATCGACTCCTGCGTCACTTCCCCGAGGAACACCTGCCCTGCATCCAGCACCGGCAGCCACGCCCGGTTGAACTCGTACATCCGCGACAGCAGGATGCGCAGGTGTTCATCGTGCGACGCCGTGGCATTGAACGGCCGCAGGAAGTCCCCGCAAGTGCCCTGTTGGCGATGCATGTCGCGCCGGCGCACATAGCCCAGCGCCTTGTTCTGCCCGTCGGTCACCACCACATAGCGGCGGTCGTGCTCATCCAGCAGCTCGAGCGCATCGGCCACCGGCGTTTGCGGGCTCACCGACGGCGCGTTGTCCGCCGCATCTTCGGCGCGCACCAGCAGCAGGCGCTTGAGCGTGCTGTCCTGGCCGACGAAGTTGCTGACGAAGTCATCCACCGGGTGCGCCAGCAGGGTGTCCGGGTGATCCAGCTGCAACAGCTTGCCGGCGCGGAAGATGGCGATCTTGTCACCCAGCTTGATCGCTTCGTCGATGTCGTGGCTGACCATGATCACGGTCTTGTTCAGCGCCCGCTGCATCTCGAAGAACTCATGCTGGATCAGCTCGCGGTTGATCGGGTCGACCGCGCCGAACGGCTCATCCATCAAGAGCACCGGCGCCTCGGCGGCCAGTGCGCGAATCACCCCGATGCGCTGTTGCTGCCCACCGGACAGCTCACGCGGGTACCGCTGCAGATACTGCTTGGGCTCCAGCTTGATCATGCTCATCAGTTCGCGGGCGCGGTCGTGGCATTTCTGCTTGTCCCAGCCGAGCAGGCGCGGCACGACGGTGATGTTTTCCTCGATGGTCATGTTGGGGAACAGGCCGATCTGCTGGATCACGTAGCCGATATGGCGGCGCAGGGTCACTTCGTCCAGCCCGCTGGTGTCCTCGCCATTGATGAACACCTGGCCCGAGGTGGGGGTGATCAGGCGGTTGATCATTTTCAGCGTGGTGCTCTTGCCGCAGCCTGAGGGGCCGAGGAACACGCAGATCTCGCCTTCATTGACGGTAAGGCTCACGGCATCGACGGCTTTGACCTCCTTGCCGTTGGCGTGGAAGGTCTTGCTGAGGTTCTTCAGTTCGATCATGGGCGCAGTCCTTCTGGAGTCAGGGCACGTTGCAGGGTTTGCAGGAGCAGGTCGGCGATGATCGCCAGCAGGCTGACCAGTACGGCGCCGACCAGCAGCATCGACATGTCGCTGCGGCTGATGGAGGTGAGGATGAGCACGCCCAGGCCGCCGGCGCCGATGGTGGCGGCGATGGTCATCACGCCGATGTTCATCACCACGGCGGTGCGCACGCCAGCGAGGATCACCGGCACGGCGATGGGCAGCTCGACCATGCGCAGGCGCTGGCCGAAGGTCATGCCGATGCCGCGTGCGGCCTCACGAATGCCCGGCTCGACATTGGTCAGGGCCAGGTAGGTGTTGCGCAGGATCGGCAGCAGTGAATAAAGGAACACCGCGGTGATGGCCGGCAGCGGGCCGAGGCCTTGGCCGAATTTCGAGTAGAACGGCAGCAGCAGGCCGAACAGGGCGATCGACGGAATGGTCAACAGCACCGTGGCGCTGGCCTGCAGCGGGCCGGCCAGTGACGGGAAGCGGGTCATCAGGATGCCCAGCGGCACGCCGACCAGGATCGCCAGGCCCACCGCGATACCGACCAGGGTGATGTGCTGCCCGGTCAGTTGCAGGACCTGGGCCCAGTCCAGGTGGGCGAAGGTGTCGAGCAGGTTCATGGTTTCACCTCGCTGAGTGGGTGCGCTTGCAAGAAGGCTGCGGCGACCACGGTCGGGCTCTGGTGCTCGACATCGACCTTGGCGTTGAGCTGGCGCATGGTCTCGTCATCGAGCTGTTCGGCCAGCGGCTTGAGCAGCGTGGCCAGTTGCGGGTGGGCGTCGAGCACGGCCTGGCGCACCACTGGGGCGGCGGTGTAGTCGGGGAAGTAGTGCTTGTCGTCTTCGAGCAGCTTGAGGTTGAACGCGTTCAGGCGCCCGTCGGTGGTGTAGACCAGGCCGGCGAACACCTGGTCGTTGCGCATCGCGGTGTACACCAGGCCGCCGTCCATCTGGCGGATGTTGCGCCGATCCAGCGGCAAGCCATACAGCTCGCGCAGGCCGACCAGGCCATCGGGGCGGTTGGCGAACTCGGTGTCCAGCGCTACCAGGTGCAGGCGTTGCTGCTCGTCGTGCAGTACCTGGTTGAGATCGCTGATCGTGTTGATCTGCGGATAGGCCTCGGCAACCTGCCTCGGCAGGCCCAGGGCATAGGTGTTGCTGAATTTCGACGGGGTCAACCAGACCAGGCCCTTTTTTGCGTCAAGGGCTTTCACCCGGGCGTAGGTGGCGTCTGCGTTGGGCATGCGCTCGTCGACATGGTTGTAGGACACCAGCGACACGCCGGTGTATTCCCACATCAGGTCGAGCTGGCCGGTCTCCTGCGCCTGGCGCGCGATGTTGCTGCCAAGGCCGGTGGTCACGCGGACCTCGAAGCCGTTGGCACGCAGGTACTGGGCGGTGATTTCGGCGAGCACGGTCTGTTCGGTGAACATCCGCGCGCCGACGTGGATCAGCGGTTTTTCCGCTGCCTGGGCAAATCCTGCGTACAGCAGGGCCGCGCCCAGCAGCATGGCGATTGTCTTCTTCATGGGTTCCCTTTTTTCAGTGGGCCAGGCCACGTTCCAGCCAGCGCTTGCTGGAGGCACTCACCAGCGCGTCGAGCGCCAGGGCCAGCAGTGCCGTGCACGCGGCGCCGAGCAACAGCTGCGGCTGGTTGTTCAGGGCGATGCCGGGGAAGATCAGGCTGCCCAGGCTGTTGGCGCCGATCAGGAACGCCAGGGGCGCGGTGCCCACGTTCAAGGCCAGGGCCACCCGCACGCCGCCGACGATGATCGGCACGGCGTTGGGTAGTTCGACCTGCCACAGCTGCTGGCGCGGGGTCATGCCGATGCCGGTGGCGGCTTCCTTGAGCGAGGCAGGGACGTTTTTCAGGCCCTCGTAGGTATTGCGCACGATGGGCAGCAGGGAGGCGAGGAACAGCGCGAAGATCGCAGGGCCTGCGCCGATGCCCAGAACGCTCAGGGCGATGGCCAGGACGGCCAGGGGAGGAATGGTGTTGCCAATGTTGAAAAACTGCATGAAGCGTTCGGCTTTGTCGACCCGTTGCGGTCGACTCAGGGCAATGCCGGCGGGGATGCCCACGGCCAACGCCGCCGCCATCGAAGCCAGCACCAGGACCAGGTGCGCTTGCAGGTAGAAAGCCAGATCGTCGCGGTAGCGGGCGATCGTATCGATGCCGATCCAGTGGACCAGCAGGGCCAGGATGACGAGCACGGCGGCCCATCCCAACAGCCCTTTTCCGTAGCGTGCAGCCACAGGCGGACTCCTTCTTGTAGTCGGCGCTCACCCTCCCGTGTGGCCGGCCATTCCTGGCGGCGGGAGGAGTGCTCGCGAGTAGCAGCCTGATGCGTGGCATCAGGCCATGAGCCGAACCCCGTCAGGTTCGAAATGCAGGTGAAACCAGCCCTGAAGCGAAGCGGCTTGCAGGGGAGTGGACGTCTCCGTGGGCGTAAAGGTTCCCATCTGAGGCGGCATTTGGCCAGTGTTAATCACTGGCGCTAGGGAAATTTCACGCGATAAAAAATCGTGAATATGACGTGGAGGCGTTGAAGTAGCTGCTATCTAGGCCCCCTGTCGATCTTCATAGTCATTTACCGATTTATTTCGATATGTTCTTGAGGGGATATTCCCTGGGGGGTATTTTTACGGTGTGGTCGATTGCAATGTGCCAAGCGTTCGATATTGAGTTTCGGGCGTTGAGCGAGGTTGTGCAGGACGAGTTGTTGGCTCAGCTCCATTTGCTCCGGCGCCTTGGCCCTGCCTTGGGGCGCCCGCATGTGGATACGCTGAAGGGCTCCAGGCTCTCGAACATGAAAGAGTTGCGGTTCACTGCGGATGGCGGGGTATGGCGCGTCGCTTTCGCATTTGATCGTTCTCGCTGCGCGCTGTTGCTCGTTGCGGGTGACAAGGCAGGTATCAGTGAACGCAGGTTTTACGAGCGCCTGATTGACCGCGCCGATGATAGGTTTGACCAGCATTTGTCCGGAGATTGAGAAATGTACAAGACGCTTGATGAGGTAATGAACGAGCTGTCCCCTGAACGCAGGGCCAGGGTCGAGGAGCGTGGTCGCCAACTGATTCGTGAGGAACTGACGCTACAGACTTTGCGCAAACAGTTGGAGATCACTCAGGAAAGCATGGCGGAGCGCCTGGACATCCGTCAGGGCAATGTTTCGAAATTTGAGAATCGTAGCGATATGTTGATTTCAACATTGCGTGATTACCTCGAGGCCATGGGGGGGCGGTTGGAGCTGGTCGCTCATCTGCCAGGTCGCGCGCCCATTACCATCGACGGGCTTGGCGATGATTCGTCGGCTCAGGGCTAGCCGTTGCGCGAAGAGTGGAGTCACAGTCATGAATGGGGCCTGTTTTGGCCTCTTGCCCAACTTCAGGTATGATACGGCCCCTTTTTTAATCCCCCAGTCAGGCGATTTCCCATGACCAACCAGGCCGCCGAAGTCGCGAAGCGCCGCACTTTCGCCATTATTTCCCACCCCGACGCCGGTAAGACCACCATCACCGAGAAGCTCCTACTGATGGGCAAGGCGATCTCCGTCGCGGGTACCGTGAAGTCGCGCAAGTCCGACCGCCACGCCACCTCCGACTGGATGGAAATGGAGAAGCAGCGCGGCATCTCCATCACCACCTCGGTGATGCAGTTCCCCTACCGCGAGCACATGATCAACCTGCTCGACACCCCCGGCCACGAAGACTTCTCGGAAGACACCTACCGCACCCTGACCGCGGTGGACTCGGCGCTGATGGTGCTCGACGGCGGTAAGGGTGTAGAGCCACGCACCATCGCCCTGATGGACGTCTGCCGCCTGCGCGACACGCCCATCGTCAGCTTCATCAATAAACTCGACCGTGATATCCGCGACCCGATCGAACTGCTCGACGAAATCGAGGCAGTACTGAAGATCAAGGCCGCGCCGATCACCTGGCCGATCGGTTGCTACCGCGACTTCAAGGGTGTTTACCACCTGGCGGGCGACTACATCATCGTCTACACCCCGGGCCACGGCCACGAGCGTACCGCGGTGAAGATCATCGAAAAGCTCGACTCCGATGAAGCCCGCGCGCACCTGGGTGACGAATACGAGCGTTTCCTCGAGCAACTGGAGCTGGTGCAGGGCGCCTGCCACGAGTTCGACCAGGACGAGTTCATCAACGGCCAGCTCACCCCGGTGTTCTTCGGTACCGCATTGGGCAACTTCGGTGTCGACCATGTGCTCGACGCGGTGGTCGACTGGGCGCCGCGCCCGCTGGCACGTGCGGCCCACGAGCGTACCGTGGAGCCTGTGGAAGAGAAGTTCTCGGGCTTCGTGTTCAAGATCCAGGCGAACATGGACCCGAAACACCGCGACCGTATCGCCTTCATGCGCATCTGCTCGGGCAAGTACGAGAAGGGCATGAAGATGCGCCACGTGCGCACCGGCAAGGACCTGCGCATCGGCGATGCGCTGACCTTCTTCTCTTCCGAGCGTGAACAGCTCGACGAAGCCTTCGCCGGCGACATCATCGGCCTGCACAACCACGGCACCATCCAGATCGGCGACACCTTCACCGAAGGCGAGGCGCTGGGCTTCACCGGTATCCCGCACTTCGCCCCGGAGCTGTTCCGCCGCGTGCGCCTGAAGGACCCGCTGAAATCCAAGCAGCTGCGCCAAGGTCTGCAGCAGTTGGCCGAAGAAGGTGCGACCCAGGTGTTCTTCCCCGAGCGCAGCAACGACATCATCCTCGGTGCGGTCGGTGTGCTGCAGTTCGACGTGGTCGCCAGCCGTTTGAAGGAAGAGTACAAGGTCGAGTGTGCCTACGAGCCCATCACCGTGTGGTCGGCGCGCTGGATCAGCTGCGATGACAAGAAGAAGCTCGAGGACTTCCAGAACAAGGCCATGGAGAACCTGGCCATCGACGGCGGCGGTCACCTGACCTACCTGGCGCCGACCCGGGTCAACCTGTCGCTGATGGAAGAGCGCTGGCCGGATGTGAAGTTCCGCGCGACCCGCGAGCATCACTGATTCCAAAAGCCTGCACCCAACCCTGTGGGAGCGGGTTCACCCGCGAATGCGATGTTGAATTAACCGACGCATTCGCGGGTAAACCCGCTCCCACAGGGGTCGAGTAATGCCCGCAATCAATTGCCTGCTTTTATGCTGGTCCAGATCCGCGTCCTGATGCGGTCGATCTTCGCCGGCATCGCCTCCAGGGCATACAGCTTGCCCATCACATCCTCGCTCGGGTAGATCATCGTGTTGGCTTTCATGGCCGGGTCCACCTTCGCGTCGGCCTGCTGGTTGCCATTGGCGTACTGCACGAAATTGCTGATGCCCGCCATCACCTCAGGTTGCAGCAGGTAGTTCATGTAGGCGTAGCCCGCCTTCTCGTCCGGTGCATCGGCCGGCATGGCGACCATGTCGAACCACATCGGCGCGCCTTCCTTGGGGATCGAATACCCCACCTTCACCCCGTTCTTCGCCTCTTCGGCGCGGTTCTTGGCCTGCAGCACGTCGCCCGAGAAGCCCACCACCACGCACACATCGCCATTGGCCAGGTCGCCGGTGTACTTCGACGAATGGAAGTAGCTGATGTACGGGCGCACCTTCATCAGCAGCGCCTTGGCCTTGTCGTAGTCGGCGGGGTCCTGGCTGTGTTGCGGCAAGCCCAGGTAATGCAGGGCGATCGGCAGCAGTTCGGGGCCGTTGTCCAGCACCGCCACGCCGCAGCTTTTCAGCTTGCCGATGTACTCGGGCTTGAAGATCAGGTCCCAGGAATCCACCGGAGCGTTGTCGCCTAGTACCGCCTTGACCTTGTCGATGTTGTAGCCGATGCCGGTGCTGCCCCACAGGTACGGGAAGCCGTACTGGTTGCCCGGGTCGTTGACCTCCAGGGCCTTGAGCAGCACCGGGTTGAGGTTCTTCCAGTTGGGCAGCTGCGACTTGTCGAGCTTCTTCAGGGCCTTGCCCTGAATCTGCCGGGCCATGAAGTGGTTGGAAGGGAACACCACGTCGTAGCCGGAGTTGCCGGTCATCAGCTTGCCGTCGAGGGTTTCGTTGCTGTCGAACACGTCGTAGGTCGGCACGATGCCAGTGGCTTGCTGGAAGTTCTTCAAGGTGTCGGGTGCGATGTAGCTCGACCAGTTGTAGATCTTCACCGAGTCGGCGGCGCTGGCCACGCTGGCGGCCAGCATCAGGGGAGCGAGAAGGAGCGTGCGCATGTCGGGGTTACCTTGCTTTGTCTGTTGTTATCGAAGGCAGGCGATCAGCGGATCAGAAGATCAGAACGTAGGTCTTGCGCACGGTCTCCTGGATGTCCCAGGTGCCGACGCTGTTGGCCGGTAGCATCAGTGCGTCTCCGGCTTCTATTGTCAGGGGCTCGCCACCGTCGGGGGTGAAGGTGCAGCGGCCCTTGATGAAATGGCAGAACTCCTGTTGCACGATCTGCCGCCGCCAGCGCCCGGGGGTGCACTCCCAGATGCCGGTCTCGACCCCGTCGCTGCGTTCGACGCAGGTGACCGAGGTGACTGCGACCGGCTCGCCGAGGGGCACGGCGACCGGGTTGGAGCTGGCCAGGATGACGCTGTCGGTGTGCTTGAACTGGGTGATGCTCATGACCGGTGGATCCTGTGGTGGTGGAGGGGAAGTCAGTGCATGAAGCCTTCCATGAAGTCGGCCAGCCCGCTGGCCAGGCGTCGCCGCCAGGGTGCGCTGGCCGGGCTGGCGAGGGTCCGGTCCTCGTGGACGAAACTCTGGATGATCGCGTTGTAGCCCAGCCAGCGGCACGGCTCGGGCGGCCAGCTGGCCAGGCTGGCCAGCGGGCGGTTGTCGTGTACCCAGGGCTGGGCGGTGAGGGCGTTGTGCTGGCCGAGGATCAGCGCCGCCAGGGTGCGCCCGCCGAGGTTGGTGGCACCGACGCCTTCGCCGCCGTAGCCGCCCGACAGGGCGATGCCACGCTGGCGGTCGCACAGCATGTGCGGCCTGAAGCGCCGGGCCATGCCCAGGTTGCCGCCCCAGGAATGGGTGATGCGCACGTGCTTGAGCTGCGGGAACAGCTCGCCGAACAGGTAGCGACGCAGTTCCACTTCGCTGTCGGTGAGGGTGAAGTCTTCGCGTAGCCGGCCGCCGAAGCGGTAGCCACCGCGGGCGCCGAACACCAGGCGGTTGTCGGCGCTGCGCTGGCCGTAGGTGACCTGGCGGCTGTTTTCGCTGAAGGCCTGCCCCTGGCTCAGGCCGATCTGCTCCCAGGTCGATTCCGGCAGGGGTTCGGTGGCCACCAGCAGGCTTTGCACCGGTAGCTGATGCCTCCCGAGCGGCGGCAGGCTGGCGGCATAGCCCTCCACGGCTGGCACGACCCAGTGGCTGCGGATGCGCGCCAAGGGTGTGCGTACCTCGGCGGTCTGCCAGTCGATGGCCGGGGTGTTTTCGTAGATGGGTACACCCAGGTTTTCCACGGCCCGGGCCAGCCCGCGCACCAGCTTGGCCGGCTGGATGGTCGCGGTGTGCGGGCTGAAGATCGCGCCGTAGGGGTTGCTGATGCGCATGTGGGCATCCAGCTGCTCGGGGCGCAGCCAGTGGTAGTCGTTCTCGGTCATGCCCTGGCGATACAGGTCGTCCAGCCAGGCGCGCAGGCTGCGTTCCTGCTCCGGGTAGCGGGCTGCACAGTAGAGCACGCCGCCCTTGCGGTAGTCGCAGTCGATGCCTTCGCGCTGCAGCACACTGTGCACTTCGTCGGGGACGCCGTGCAGCAGGTCGATGCTGGCGCGGCGCTGTTGCGGTGACAGACTGGCGAGCAGGCGGTCCTCCCCCAGCAGGTTGCCCATCAGCCAGCCGCCATTGCGCCCGGAGGCGCCGAAGCCGGCGATGTTGGCCTCGATCACCGCGATGTTCAGCTGCGGGGCCTGGCGCTTGAGGTAGTAGGCGGTCCACAGCCCGGTGTAGCCAGCGCCGATGATGCACACATCGAGGTCCAGGTCTTCGCGCAGTGCCGGGCGTGCGCACAGCGGCTCGTCGAGCTGGTCCATCCACAGGCTGATCGTGCGCAGGGGTTGCATCGGGTCGGGCTCCACATCCGTCTTGGTCTGTGGGCGATCCTATTAGCGCGCTGCGATGGCTGTCTTACGTGCGTGCACGCAGGGAAATTTGCTTGAGGTAGGCCTTGGGCGATAGCCCGGTATGTTCGCGAAAGCACTTGTAGAACGCCGACAGCGAGTTGAACCCGGCGTTGAACGCCAACTGGTCGATAGGGGCTTCGGCGCTGCCGTTGTCCAGGCCGCCCATCAGGTACTGCAGGCGCGCCTGGTTGACGTAGCGGTAGAAGCTCTGGCCCAGCACCTGGTTGAGCAGGTAGGAAATCTGGTTGCGGCTGTAGCCGCTTTCGTCGGCCACTTGTTGCAGGTCAAGTTCGGGGTCCAGGTAGGGGCGCTGGTGATTGAAGTAGTGCTCCAGATCCTGGGCCATGGTCGACAGCTGGCGCGGCGACAGGCCCAGGCGGCTGGTGGCCGGGCGCGGGCCGTTTGCCTGGCTGCCCTTGGCGTGCTGGCGCACCAGCGTTGCGTATTCGTTGATCCGCCAGATCAACCCGTCCTTGACCGTGATCGCCTCGCTGGACTGGAACGCCACCAGTCCTTCGCCCCCCTGTACGGTGACCTGGTACTGGATGAACGCGGTGCAGCCGTCGACGCGAATGCGGTCGCTGTGGACGATGTCCTCGCCGGCCTCGTGGGGCAGGCAGGCGCGCACGTAGTCGCGCAGCTCGTCAAAGCCGAGCACGCGGTTCTGGAAGAAGTCGTGGTACTGGATCTCCGGGTGGTAGAGCGCCATCACCCCGTCCAGGTCGCGATGCTTCCAGCACAGGTGGTAGCGCATGACGGTGTCGGCGGTGAGCGGGGTTTGCCCGGGGCCGTCGGGGAGGGGGGTAGAAGTCATGGGCCGATAGTGCCTTGGGCTCGGGCGTGATGACAAGATCGATGGGTATGCGCTTGCAAGCGGCACATGTCTGGCTGAGCAAAATAGCGGTGTACCTTGCAAAACACCTTGTGCAACCGGGGGCAATCCGGCGTTTTGCATGGCCAGGTCTCGGCGCAGAGTCCCAACGCCTTGATTTCAAACAGTGTCATCATTTGAAACAAGTGGCATGGCTGCTGCACCGATCCAGTCCAGACCTCGAATAAGGAGAAAGACCATGCGCTCGATACTGCTGTGGATGATTGGTGTACCGATTCCGGTGATCATCCTGCTCTGGTTCTTCATGCATTGATATTACAGGGGCCGCATCGCGGACCGTCGCAGGCAAGCCTGCATCTACAGAAGCCGTCTACCCGCAGATGCAGGCTTGGCTCGCCGCTATTCGGCGCCTTGAATAGCGTTGCGCTTGTCTTCGCGTGCCCTGTGCATTTTCTCGATCCAGCGGCGTAGGGTAATTGGGCCGATATCCAGTATGCCGCTGGCCTGCGAGATGTCCATCTGCCCCTCCAGCAACTTCAGCGCAACTTGCTGCTTCAATTGATTACGCGCTTGACGAGCCTCCTGATTGTGCGTAGGTGCGAGGCTGCCCAGTTTTACGCTGACGCGGGATATCTTGCGATCAAGCCCATTGACATAGTGCGTTTTGAGTGAAAAGAAATCGTTCTCCATGTCTACTTCGAATGAGGGGATTCTAATAGGGTGATTGAGTGTTCTCTTGATGGTGATGACGGCGTAGTCATCGTTATAGTGATCAAAGTCACCCCCTTCAACATCCTCATCGCCGGGATGGTCAAAGACCGTGATGACAGTACCTTGGTCGGCTCTGTTGATGGTGCACGATACTACAAGGTCGTTGAAGTAACCGTCGCTATGCAAGTAATAAACCTCACCTTTGGCGAGTGATACGTAGGCGCCGATGTTGTTGGTCCATTCGTCTTGAGTTTCAAAGATGGCGTAGCGGCCGATATCAGTTTGGGGAACATGACCATTGGCAACCTTCAATGGAACCGTGCCAATTGAGGTTTTTTGGCTGTGGTTGTTGCCAGTCACCGCGTAGATGTTGAGGGATTCGCCTGCAGCTTCGGCAATCAGGTAGTGACCCAAGAAGCTTGCACCACTATTGACGATCGGTAACTGCGGTGTTCCTCCAATGCTAGTTGAAAGACTATGAGTATGGCCGACACATATCAGTGTCACATTAGACGACTCCAAAAGATCCAGAATGGCGCGTGGCAGCAGTTGCTGGTGCGTGGACACAATAACGATCTGCCGCTTTTCGGCTGCGCGCTGCAACTGCAATGCTAACCATCCGGTGGATGGGGTGACGTTGTAGATATGCTCATCTCCGACAAAGCTGCCAGTCTCGAAGTGCCTTGCGTATTCAGGGTAGTTGTTCAGTTGAATGAAACGATAGGTCGCGCCAGACAGGCCGGGATCCTTTTTCTCCACGGCATAAGCGTATGAGCCGAATACGTACCAGATATCGCCTGTCCAACCATCGTAAAAGTTGTGTCGCCAGTCAAAGTTTGAGTCGTTTTCATCGGACTCTCCTTGCCCCGGGGGTTCATCTTCGTCGACCCAGGTTCTCGGTTTTGCGCCTGGAAACCATTCCAGCATGCCACCTGCGGCACCATTGTCGGCACTGTCGTTCACGTTGTTGTCATAGCCGTGATTGCCCAAGCCGATCAGAACATTGTTTTTATCGCCAAGAATGGGGAATACGCTTTCCTTCATCTCGGTCAGGTAGGTTCTACCGCCCACAGGCTCATCGGATTTGTCGCCAAACTCCGTAATATCGCCGTTGACCAAAACAGGAATCACACGATTATTGTGGGTGTCGCGGTATCGCTGCATGTCAGAGTAGTTGGCTATGAGAAAATCAAGTGCTTCTTTCTTTTTTTCGGGGTCTGTATCGTAGCCTTCTTCGGTTCGCGGGTACTGTGGGTCCGAAGAAATAATAAAAGAGAACAGGCCGCCGGTGACATTTTTAGGGCTCATGCGAGTGCTCCTGAACGATGGGTGAGACAAACGTCCACGAACATCTTTCATCATGAGTGACCACGTCGGCTACTCACAATATTGTCAGGTGTGCACACTCATGTTTTCTGATAAAAAACCCGCCTAGGCGGGTTTTTTATCAGCTAGTTTCTAAAGAAACTGCTCGGCATAGTGACAGGCGACCTGCCGTGTACTCACCTGCCTGAGTGCCGGCACCTCCTTGGCACAACGCTCCGTCGCATACGGGCAACGCTTGTGGAACGCGCAGCCATCCGGCGGATTCAGCGGGTTGGGCAGTTCACCGGCAATGCGGATCTTCGGCTTCAGCGGGTCCGGGTGGATCGCCGGTGTCGCCGACAACAGTGCCTGGGTGTACGGATGCAGGGGTTTCTCGTAGATATCCTCCTTCGGCCCCATCTCCGCCGGCCGGCCCAGGTACATCACCAGCACCTGGTCAGCCACATGGCGCACCACCGCCAGGTTGTGGGAGATGAACACGTAGGCGGTGTTGAACTCCTTCTGCAGATCCATGAACAGGTTCAGCACCTGGGCCTGGATCGACACGTCGAGCGCAGAAGTGGGCTCATCCGCCACCAGCACCTTGGGCTGCAGCATCATCGCCCGGGCCAGGGCGATGCGCTGGCGCTGACCACCGGAGAACATGTGCGGATAGCGCTGGTAGTGCTCGGGGCGCAGGCCCACCTGCTCCATCATCTTCTGCACTTTCTCGCGACGTTCGGCCTTGCTCAGCGAGGTGTTGATCAGCAGCGGCTCGGCCAACTGGTCGCCGATCTTCTGCCGTGGGTTGAGCGAGGCATAGGGGCTCTGGAACACCATCTGCACATCGCGGCGCAGTTGTTTGCGCTCGGCCTTGCCGGCGCCGTTGACCTCGGTGCCGGCGATCTGCAGCGAGCCGGACGACGGCTCCTCGATCAAGGTCAAGGCACGGGCCAGGGTCGACTTGCCGCAACCCGATTCGCCGACCACGGCCAGGGTCTTGCCAGCCTCCAGTTCGAACGATACGCCGTTCAGCGCGCGCACCAGAGCATGGCCCTTGAACAGGCCGCGGGACACTTCGTAATGACGGGTCAGCTCACGGGCTGAAAGAACGACGGCCATCACGCCACCTCCTGGTTGAGCGGGTAGAAGCAACGCACCAGGCTATGGGCCTGTGGGTCGAGGGCGGGGCGTTGGCGGCGGCAGTTTTCCTGCACGTAAGGGCAGCGTGGCGACAGCAGGCAACCCTGCGGGCGGTCGTAGCGGCCGGGGACGATGCCGGGCAGGGTGGCCAGGCGTTCGGCGCCGATGCTGTGCTCGGGGATGGCCGCCAGCAGCGCTTCGCTGTAGGGGTGGGCGGGGATGTCGAAGAGTTCCGGCACCTGGCCGACCTCGACGGCCTGGCCTGCATACATTACACACACGCGCTTGGCAGTCTCGGCGACCACGGCCAGGTCGTGGGTGATCAGGATCAGCGCCATGTTGCGCTCTTTCTGCAGGTTGACCAGCAGCTCCATGATCTGCGCCTGGATGGTCACATCCAGCGCGGTGGTCGGCTCGTCGGCGATCAGCAGCTTGGGTTCACCGGCGATGGCCATGGCGATCGCCACCCGTTGGCTCATACCACCGGACAGTTGGTGCGGGTAGGCGTCCAGGCGGCTTTCGGCGCCCGGGATCTCGACTTTTTTCAGCAGCTCCAGGGCACGCTGGCGGGCGGCCTTGCCCTTGAGCCCGAGGTGTTGGCGCAGCACTTCCTCGATCTGGTAGCCCACGGTGTAGCTGGGGTTGAGCGCGGTCATCGGGTCCTGGAAGACCATGGCGATGTCCTTGCCCACCACCTTGCGCCGTTGCCGGCCGCTGAGCTTGAGCATGTCGGTGCCGTCGAAGGTGAGGGCATCGGCGGTGATGCGCCCGGGGGCGTCGATCAGGCCCATCAGGGCCATCATGGTGACCGACTTGCCGGAGCCGGACTCGCCGACGATGGCGAGGATCTCGCCGGCGTCCACGTTCAGGTCGAGGCCGTCCACCACCGGTACTGCATTGGCGTCGCCGAAGCGCACGTTCAGGTTGTTGATCTGCAACAGTGACATGGCGTTCTCCTCAGGCGGCGTTCTTGAGTTTCGGGTCCAGCGCATCGCGCAGGCCGTCGCCCATCAGGTTGATTGCCAACACACTGAGCAGGATGGTCAGGCCGGGCAGGCTCACCACCCACCAGGCACGCTCGATGTAGTCGCGCGCCGAGGCCAGCATGGTGCCCCACTCGGGGGTGGGCGGCTGCACGCCAAGGCCGAGGAAGCCCAGGGCGGCGGCGTCGAGGATCGCCGAGGAGAAACTCAAGGTGGCCTGCACGATCAGCGGCGCCATGCAGTTGGGCAGCACGGTGACGAACATCAGCCGTGGCAGGCTGGCGCCGGCCAGACGTGCGGCGGTCACGTAGTCACGGTTCAGCTCGCCCATCACCGCGGCGCGGGTCAGGCGCACGTAGGACGGTAGCGAGACGATGGCGATGGCGATCACCGTGTTGATCAGGCCAGGGCCAAGGATGGCGACGATGGCCACGGCCAGCAGTAGCGAGGGCAGGGCGAGCATGACGTCCATCAGGCGCATGATCGACGGGCCGAGGATCTGCGGGAAGAACCCGGCCAACAGGCCCAGCAGGATGCCGGGGATCAGCGACATCACCACCGACGACAGGCCGATCAGCAGCGACAGGCGTGCGCCCTGGATCAGGCGCGAAAGCAGGTCGCGACCCAGCTCGTCGGTGCCGAGGATGAACTGCCAGGTGCCGCCTTCGAGCCACACCGGCGGCGTGAGCAGGAAGTCGCGGTACTGCTCGCTGGGGTTGTGCGGTGCCACCCAGGGGGCGAACAGTGCGCAGAACACCACCAGGGTCATGAAGGCCAGGCCGGCCACCGCGCCTTTGTTGCGCGAGAAGGCCTGCCAGAACTCCTTGTAGGGCGAGGGGTAGAGCAAGCTGTGGTCAACCGCGGCTGGCGGAGTGACGGATTTTGGAATCGGGCTGGTCATGACGAAGTCCTCAGCGCTGATGGCGGATGCGTGGGTTGACCAGGCCGTAGAGGATGTCCACGACGAAGTTGACCAGGATCACCAGGCAGGCGATCAGCAGAATGCCGTTCTGCACCACAGGGTAGTCACGGGCGCCGATGGCTTCGATCAGCCATTTGCCGATGCCCGGCCAGGAGAAGATGGTTTCGGTGAGCACTGCGCCGGCCAGCAGCGTGCCGACCTGCAGGCCGAACACGGTCAGCACCGGGATCAGGGCGTTGCGCAGGCCGTGGATGAACACTACGCGGGCAGGCGACAGGCCCTTGGCGCGGGCGGTGCGGATGTAGTCCTCGCGCAGCACTTCGAGCATCGACGAGCGGGTCATTCGGGCGATCACCGCCAGCGGGATGGTGCCCAGCACGATGGCCGGCAGGATCAGGTGCATCAGTGCGTCCTTGAACGCCCCTTCTTCGTCGCTGAGCAGGGTGTCGATGAGCATGAAGCCGGTCTTCGGCTCGATGTCGTAGAGCAGGTCGATGCGGCCGGAGACTGGCGTCCAGCCCAGGCTCACAGAGAAGAACATGATGAGAATCAGGCCCCACCAGAAGATCGGCATGGAGTAGCCGGCCAACGAGATGCCCATGACGCCGTGGTCGAACAGCGAGCCGCGCTTGAGCGCGGCGATCACCCCGGCCAGCAGGCCGATGATGCCGGCGAACAGCAGGGCGGCAAAGGCCAGTTCGAGGGTCGCCGGGAACAGTGTGGTGAACTCGTGCCAGACGCTCTCGCGGGTGCGCAACGACTCACCGAGGTCGCCCTGGGCAAGCTTGCCGACGTAGTCCAGGTACTGCACTGGCAGCGGTTTGTTCAGGCCAAGGCGCTCCATGGCCTGGGCGTGCATTTCGGGGTCGACCCTGCGTTCGCCCATCATCACTTCGACGGGGTCGCCGGGGATCAGGCGTATGAGCGCGAAGGTCAGCAAGGTGATACCGAAGAAGGTCGGGATCAGCAGGCCCAGGCGCCGGGCAATGAAACTCAACATGTTTGGGGTACCTCATCAGCCACTAAGGGCAGAGCCGCCGGCTGCCTTGCAGATCGCCGGCGGTCGTTGTTGTTCTACTTCACCTTGGTGGTGGCGAAGTTATTGTTGGTCAGTGGGTTGATCACGTAGCCCTCGACGTTCTCGCGCATCGCGGTGAACATCTTCGGGTGGGCCATGCTGATCCACGGTTGGTCCTCATCGTACACCGCCAGCGCTTCGCTATAGAGCTTGGCGCGTTCGTCGTTGTCGATGGCTTCACGGGCGCGGGTGATCAACTGCTGGAACTTGGGGTTGCACCAGCGCGCATAGTTCTCGCCGGATTTTGCCGCATCGCAGCTGAGCAGCGGGCTGAGGAAGTTGTCCGGGTCGCCGTTGTCACCGGCCCAGCCGGTTGACACGAGGTCGGCCTCGCCGTTTTTGGCCCGGCGCAACATTTCGGCCCATTCCATCACGCGAATATCGAGCTTGATACCGACCTTGGCCAGGTCGGCCTGCAGCATTTCCGCTGACAGGCGCGGGTTGGGGTTGGTCGGACCACCACCGTTGCGGGTGAAAAGGGTGATCACGGTGCCTTCCGGAACGCCGGCTTCCTTGAGCAGGGCGCGAGCCTTGTCCAGGTCGTGGGGCGGGTTCTGGTTGGTACTGTTGTAGCCGAGCATGGTCGGTGGATACGGGTTGACCCCTACCATCGCGTTGCCCTTGCCGAACAACTGGTCGACGTGGGTCTGGCGGTCGAAGGCCATGTTGATCGCCTTGCGCACGCGTACGTCGCTCAGGTACTTGTGCTCGGTGTTCATCGAGATGTAGCCGGTGACCAGCGCTTCGATCTCGGCGACCTTGAGTTTCGGGTCGGCCTTGATCGAGGACACGTCGTCAGGTTTGGGGTACAGCGCCACCTGGCACTCGTTGGCACGCAGTTTCTGCAGGCGGACATTGCTGTCGGTGGCGATGGCGAAGATCAAAGCGTCAGCCGGTGGCTTGCCACGGAAGTAGTCCGGGTTGGGCTTGAAGCGGACCTGGGCATCCTTGTTGTAGCGCTGGAACACGAAGGGCCCGGTACCGATCGGCTTGCTGTTGAGGTCGCCGGTCTTGCCGGCCTTGAGCAACTGGTCGCCGTATTCGGCGGAGTAGATCGAGGTGAAGGCCATGCCCAGGTCATGCAGGAAGGGGGCTTCCGGACGGGTCAGGGTGATCACCACGGTGTGGTCGTCGGTCTTCTCCACCGATTTGAGCAGGTCCTTGAAGGCCATGCTCTCGAAATAGGGGTAGCCGACGCTGCTCTTGTCGTGCCACGGGTGGTCCGGCCTGAGCTGGCGGTTCAGGCTCCACACTACGTCGTCGGCGTTGAAGTCGCGGGTAGGGGTGAAGTAGTCGGTGCTGTGGAATTTGACGCCTTCACGCAGGTGGAAGGTGTAGACCAGGCCGTCCGGGCTGATGTCCCAGTGGGTGGCCAGGGCCGGCTGGATATCCGTGGTGCCTGGCTTGAAGTCGACCAGGCGGTTGAAGATGGTTTCGGCCGAGGCGTCGGCGGTGACGGCGGTGGTGTACTGGACAATGTCGAAGCCCTCGGGGCTGGCCTCGGTGCACACCACCAGCGGCTTGGCCGCAACGGTGGATGCAGCGCCCAGGATGACCGCTGCCAGGGCAGCGCGTAGCGGTAACGATTTCATGAAACCTCCCTGCAGTGCTATTCCAGCGTAGCCGCCACGGCCCGTGGGGAGTCGGGCCGTGGCGTCAGCGGTCAAAGGATGTTGAATGGAATGGTGGTGACCAGGCGGAACTCGTCGAGGCTGCCATCGCCCTGGGCCTTGCTGGCGCGGTGGGCGGTGTAGGTGGCACGGATGCTGGTGTCTTTCAGTGGGCCGCTCTGCACTGCGTAGCTGGTGCCGAAGCCCCACTCGTAGTGGTTTTCGCCGTCGAGGCCATTGACGTCGTAGGCGGTACCCCGGTAATGGGTGCCGTCGATACCCCAGCCACGGGCGTTGTACAGGTTGAACTTGAGGCCCGGTACGCCATACGGCGCCATGTTCAGCACGTAGCTGATCTGCAGCGATTTCTCGTTGGGGCCGTTGAAGTCCGACAGCAGCGAGTTGGCCAGGTAGATGCCGTTGGTTTCATGCAGGTAGTCGAAGTACTCGTTGCCATTTACCTGCTGCCACGACGCGCTCAGGGTGTGCGCCTGATGGGTCAGGCCGAACGACAGGCTGTAGGTGTCGTTGTCGATCTCGCCCATCTTCTTGCTGCCGGCGTCCACGGTCTTGTAGTAGTTCAGGCCGGTGGTCAGGCTCAACACGGCGCTGTCGCCCAGCACGTGGTTGGCGCCGAAGTAGTACTGGTTCCAGAAGTCGTCGACCTTGGTCGCGTACAGGCTGGTGCTCAGGCTCTTGAGCGGCTGGTAGTTGATGCCGGCGGTGCTGGCGCGGTCGGTTTCGACACCGGTGGCGCTGTACTCGCTGCGGAACTTGCTCAGGCTCTGTTCGGTACGCGGCGAGACGCGGTCGAAGGTGCCCAGGTCGAACGACAGGTTGTCGAACTCGGCGCTGTGCAGGAACGCACCCTGGAAGCTCGATGGCAGCGCGCGGTTGCCGATGTAGGCGATCATCGGGGTGTCGACCGACTGGCGGCCCACGGTGAGGGTGGTGTTGGACACCCGCGCCTTGACGTTGCCCAGGCCCATCTTGCTCCACTGGCCGATCACGTCGCCGTCGCTGTGGGTGAGCGTGCGGTTGTTCGGGCCGGCTACCGCGGCGCGCCCCTGTTCCAGGGCGATGGCATTGTAGGCCGCGGCCTCGACGGCGAAGCCGACGGTGCCCTCGGTGAAGCCCGAGCTGTAGTTGAGGATGGTGCCCTGCAGCCAGTTGTCACGGCTGTGGGTGGGATGACGGGTACCGTCGCTCTTGTAGTACTTCCACAGTGGCGCGCGGGTGGCGCGTTCGCGGGCATACCAGTTGCGGGTACTGCCGGACAGGCTCTGGCCGTCGATGAAGCCCTTGGCTTCGGCTTGTTCACTGCTGGACTTGAGCGTGGTGGGGACGAATTCCTGGCTCATCGGTTCGGCCTGGGCCAGGGCGCTGAAGGCGCCGATAGACAAGGCCAATGCGGTTTTCATGGTGCGTTTCAAAATCAAAGCTCCCTTTCTGTTCTTTTAGTTATTACCCGTGCCTCGTGGGCCGGGCCTGCAACGGTGACGCGGTACTGCAGGTATCCGCCTGGGGTCGCCAGGCAAATCCAGGCTGCACGCGGCCGCGGGAGTGGGTCGCACTCCCGGCCAGACGATGCAGGGGTCAATCGATACTGACGCCGGAGAAAACGTTGCGTCCGAAGGGGCTGACCTTGAAGTCGTTGACGTTGCTGCTCAGTGGCTGGTTGACCGTGGAGTGGGCCACGGGCGTGATCGGTACCTGTTGCTTGAGGCGTTGCTGGGCCTGCTGGTAGAGGGCGCTGCGTTGTTCACGGTCGGTGACCCGTTTGGCTTGCTTGACCAGCGCGTCGTACTGCGGGTCGCACCACAGCGAATAGTTGTTGCTGCCGATGGCGTCGCAGCCATAGAGGGTGCCCAGCCAGTTGTCGGGGTCGCCGTTGTCGCCGGTCCAGCCGATCAGGGCGATATCGTGCTCACCGCTTTTCATGCGCTTGAGGTATTCACCCCACTCGTAGCTGACGATGCGCACCTTGATGCCGAGCTTGCTCCAGTCGGCCTGAAGCATTTCGGCCATGAGCTTGGCGTTGGGGTTGTAGGGGCGCTGCACGGGCATGGCCCAGAGGGTGATCTCGGTGCCTTCCTTGACCCCGGCCTGCTTGAGCAGGGCCTTGGCCTTCTGCGGGTCGAACGGCGCGTCCTTGAGCGAGTCGTCGTAGGACCACTGGGTGGGCGGCATGGCGTTTACCGCAAGTTGCCCGGCCTCCTGGTAGACGGCCTGGATGATCGCCTGCTTGTTCACCGCCATGTCCATGGCCTGGCGCACTTCGAGGCGGTCGAAGGGCGGGTGCTGTGTGTTGTAGGCGATGTAGCCGAGGTTGAAGCCGGGCTGCTGCAGCACCTGCAGCTTGCTGTCCTGCCGGAGTGCGGGCAGGTCGGCCGGGCGCGGGTGCAGGGTGACCTGGCATTCGTTGCGGCGCAGCTTCTGGATGCGCACCGATGGGTCGATGTTGATGGAGAACACCAGGTTGTCGAGCTTCACCTGGTCGGGCGCCCAATAGTCCTTGTTGCCCTTGTAGCGAATCTGCGCGTCTTTCTGGTAGCGCTGGAACACGAACGGGCCGGTGCCGATCGGTTTCTGGTTGATGTCGCTCGGCCGGCCCTCGGCCAGCAGGTGCTCGGCGTACTCGGCGGAGAGGATCGCGGCGAACGCCATGGCGAGGTTCTGGATGAACGCGGCATCGACCTTGTTGAGGGTGAACACCACGGTCAGCGGGGCGGTCTTCTCGATCTTGGCGATGTTCTTGTCCAGCCCCATGCTGATGAAGTACGGGAATTCGGTGGGGTAGGCCTGGCGGAACGGGTGCTGCTTGTCGAGCATGCGGTTGAAGGTGAACAGCACGTCGTCGGCGTTGAAATCGCGGGTGGGCTTGAAGCCCTTGTTGGCGTGGAACTTCACCCCGGGCCGCAGGTGGAAGGTGTAGCGCAGGCCGTCGTCGGAGACCTGCCAGTCGGTGGCCAGGGCCGGATGCACGGCGGTGCCGCCGCGCTCGAACTCGACCAGGCGGTTGTAGATCGGTTCGGCGGCATCGTTGTCGGTGGCCGAGGTGTACTGGGCGGTGTCGAAGCCTGCCGGGCTGCCTTCGGAGCAGAACACCAGGTTGTTGGCCAGTGTCAGCGGCGCGTGACTCAGCAGGCCGAGTGCAAAGAGGGTGGAGCACAGCGTGGTAGGGCGCATGGCAAATCCTTTGTCCTGGTCTTTTCTGGCCGCGACAGGCAAAGCGCGGCGATGACATCCCGGCCCTGACGATAGAGGCGTCAAGGTGTGGGAGCCATGGTTCAGATACTGATATGGGAGCGGGAGCATTCCGGCGAGTGCGGTGGAAAAGTCCTACGCGCCGCCCGGTCATGTCGTCGCCCCGCCGCAACCCGTGCGGGCGGGGCGATCATGGCCGTTACTTGTCCACGCTTACCCCGTAGAAGGAGTTCAGGCCGAAGGGGCTGATCTTGAAATCCTTCACGGACGTGCTCATGGGTTGATACACGGTGGAGTGGGCGATCGGGGTGATCGGCACCTGTTCCTTGAGGATGTGTTGCGCCTGCTTGTACAGCTCGGTGCGTTTGGCCTGGTCGGAGGTGGCCTTGGCTTGCTTGATCAGGTCGTCGTACGGCTTGTAGCACCACTTGGAGAAGTTGTTGCCGTCCATGGCGTCGCAGCCATAGAGGGTGCCCAGCCAGTTGTCCGGGTCACCGTTGTCGCCGCTCCAGCCAATCAGCATGGCACCCTGCTCGCCGCCCTTGGAGCGCTTGATGTACTCGCCCCATTCGTAGCTGACGATCTTGGCCTTGATGCCGATCTTGGCCCAGTCGGACTGCAGCATTTCGGCCATCAACTTGGCGTTGGGGTTGTAGGGGCGTTGCACCGGCATGGCCCACAGGGTGATCTCGGTGCCTTCCTTGATGCCGGCTTCCTTGAGCAGCTGCTTGGCCTTTTCGGGGTCGTACTTGGCATCCTTGACGGTGGTGTCGTAGGACCACTGCGTTGGCGGCATGGCGTTGACCGCCAGCTGGCCGGCGCCCTGGTACACCGACTCGATGATCTGCTGCTTGTTCACCGCCATGTCGAGAGCTTCACGCACCTTGAGTTGCGACAGCGGGTTAGGCTCGTTGCTGCCCTTGACCTTGTCCATCACGTTGTAGGCGATGTAGCCGAGGTTGAAGCCGGCCTGGTCGGGCATCTTCAGCTTCGGGTCCTGCTTCAGCGGCTGGATATCGGCCGGGCGGGGGAACAGGGTGACCTGGCACTCGTTCTTCTTGAGCTTCTGCATGCGCACCGAGGCGTCGGTGCTGATGGCGAAGATCAGGTTGTCGATCTTCACGTCCTCGGGCTTCCAGTAGTCCTTGTTGCCCTTGTAGCGGATCTGCGCGTCCTTCTGGTACTTGCTGAACACGAACGGGCCGGTGCCGATCGGCTTCTGGTTGATGTCGGCGGGCTTGCCTTGCTTGAGCAACTGGTCGGCGTATTCGGCCGACTGGATCGACGCGAAGCTCATGGCCAGGTTCTGGATGAACGCTGCATCGACTTCGTTGAGGGTGAACTTCACGGTGTGGTCATCGACCTTCTCGACCTTGGCGATGTTCTTGTCCATGCCCATGTCGGTGAAGTACGGGAATTCGGTGGGGTACGCCTTGCGGAACGGCTGGTCCTTGTCGAGCATGCGGTTGAAGGTGAACAGCACGTCGTCGGCGTTGAATTCGCGGGTCGGCTTGAAGTAATCGGTGGTGTGGAACTTGACGCCTTCACGCAGGTGGAAGACGTAGGCCTTGCCATCGTCGGACACTTCCCACTTGGTGGCCAGGCCCGGAATCACCGCGGTGCCGCCACGTTCGAATTGCGTGAGTCGGTTGAAGATGGTTTCGGCGGAGGCGTCGAAGTCGGTTCCGGTGGTGTACTGGCCAGGGTCGAAACCGGCCGGGCTGCCTTCGGAGCAGAACACCAGGTTGGTCGCGGCGAGGGCGGACGGAGCGCCGGCTAGCAAGCCTGCGCCGACCAGGAACGGAATGACTGCGTGTTTGAGCATGGTGGCCTCATTGTTGTCATTTTTTGAGTGAGGCGGCCTCGTGAGCCGACCTGCGGATACTTATGCAGGGGCTATTCCCAATGCAACACTCAGCAGAGTGGTTGGCGGCAAAACGTGGGACGGTCGTACATGGATGTCGCATTCATATAAGTTTGGCGAATGTTGATCGTTTGCGCGCTCCAAAATGGTAAGAATTTCAAGATGTTTCGCATTTTGCATGACAGGCGGACGCACCTGATTGGTGCGTAGGAATAGTCGGAAAGTGCTGTCAGTGGCGGATTTCATCGCCACTGACATCCACTTGGAGGGTCAGGGCACCTGGACTTCGATCAGGCCATCGGCGCTCATGCTGACTTCGCTGGTGCCGGCCTCGATATCAGGCGCTGGCGCTGCCGCTTCGTCGGCAGCCTTGGCCATCATCGCCATCGGTGCGCTACGCAGGTAGGGGCGCGGGTAGCCGCTGCTGTTGAGGTTCAGGCTCACCACCTTGTAGCCCTTGCCGCCGAGCGCTTCAGTGGCCAACTGGGCACGGGCCTTGAACGCGGCCACGGCATCCTTGAGCAGCTCGTCCTCGCTGGTCTTGCGGGTGGCCGGGGCGATGGAGAAGTCCATGCCGCCCATCTTCAGGTCCTGCAGCAATTCACCGGTGAGCTTGGACAGGGCCGGGAAATCGGCACTTTCCAGGCGCAGCTCGGCGCGCTCGCGCCAGCCGGTGATCTTCTGGCCCTTGGTGTCGTAGATCGGGTAGCTGTTGCGGCTGCCCTGGCTGATCTTCACGTCCTTCACGTCACGGGCCTGCTGCACGGCCTTGTTCATGGTTTCGGTGATCTGCTTGGCGAGCTTGCCCGGGTCGCTGTTCTGCGCTTCGCTGTACAGCGTCACGACCATCAGGTCGCGGGCGACTTCCTTGCTGACTTCGGCGCGCAGCGACACCTGGTTGTAGCGTGGCTCGTCGGCGGCCACGGCGGGCAGGGTGGCGAGCAGGCCGCAGGACAGGGCAAAGGCTTTGCCGCGACGGGAAATGTGCATGTGTAGCTCCTTGGCAATGAAAAGCGTGGTTGGAACGTTCGTGCCACGCATGGCCGATCAGACCGGGGACAGTGTAGTGGGTTCAAAAATGCCATCATGAATCTGTGACAAAGTGTGGCGCTTTGCCGCATCGCTGCAGCGAGGCGCCTGGCTTCGGTATACTCCAGCCGATTTTTCTGGAGCCTCATCGGGAGAGCTCATGCTCGCCGCCGCACATCCGCTGTCCGCTACACGCCAGAACCTTTGGCGCCTGACCTTCATCCGCATCCTGGTCCTGGCTGCCCAGGCCGGCTCCGTGGGCGTGGCCTACTGGACCGAGTTGCTGCCGCTGCCATGGTTCTCGCTGGTGGTCACCCTGGCCTTGTCGTCGCTGCTGTGCGCGTTCACCGCCGTGCGCTTGCGCCTGTCACTGCCGGTCACCGAACTCGAGTACGCGCTGCAGCTGGCCTGCGACCTGCTGATCCACAGCGCGCTGCTGTATTACTCCGGTGGTTCGACCAACCCCTTCGTCTCTTATTACCTGGTGCCGCTGGCGATCGCCGCCGTCACGCTGCCGTGGATCTACTCGCTGGTGCTGTCGGGCATCGCGCTGGTGGCCTACAGCCTGCTGCTGGTGCAGTTCTACCCGCTGGAGGCCTTGCCGCAGTCGCGCGACACCATGCAGGTCTACGGCATGTGGCTGAGTATCGCCCTGGCCGCAGCGGTGATTACCTTCTTCGCCGCGCGCATGGCTGAGGAGTTGCGCCGCCAGGAGCACCTGCGCGCCGAGCGCCGTGAAGAGAGCCTGCGCGACGAACAACTGCTGGCGGTGGCCACCCAGGCCGCTGGCGCCGCCCATGAGCTGGGCACGCCGTTGGCGACCATGAGCGTGCTGCTCAATGAAATGCGCCAGGACCACACCGACCCGCTGCTGCAGGAAGACCTGCAGATCCTTCAGGACCAGGTCAAGCTGTGCAAGGAAACCCTGCAGCAACTGGTGCGCGCTGCCGAAGCCAATCGGCGCCTGGCCATCGTCGAGCAGGACGTCACGGCCTGGCTCGACGAAGCGCTCAACCGCTGGCACCTGATGCGCCCGGAAGCCAGCTACCGTTTCCAGCGCCTGCGCGATGGCCAGGTACCGCGGCTGGCGCCGCCGCCCGACCTGACCCAGGCCCTGCTGAACCTGCTGAACAATGCCGCCGATGCCTGCCCGGACGATCTGGAGGTGCGCCTTGACTGGGACGCCCAGGACATCGTCATCAGCATCCGCGACCATGGCCCCGGCATGCCGCCGGCCATTGCCGAAGCGATCGGCAAACCCTTTATTACCACCAAGGGCAAAGGCTTCGGCCTGGGCCTGTTCTTGAGCAAGGCCAGCGTGACGCGTGCGGGTGGTTCGGTGAAACTCTATAGTCATGAGCAGGGTGGCACCCTGACCGAATTACGCCTGCCCCATGGCAAGCGAGGAGATGAATGATGAGCGAAGAAATCCAGGTCGAAGGCGAAGAACTGCCGCACCTGCTGCTGGTGGATGACGATGCCACCTTCACCCGGGTCATGGCGCGGGCCATGAGCCGCCGCGGTTTCCGCGTGAGTACCGCAAGCTCTGCCGAGGAAGGCCTGAAGCTGGCCGAGCAGGACCTGCCGGACTACGCCACTCTGGACCTGAAAATGGAGGGCGATTCGGGCCTGGTGCTGCTGCCCAAGCTGCTGGAGCTGGACCCGGAGATGCGCGTGGTGATCCTGACCGGTTACTCGAGCATCGCCACGGCGGTCGAAGCGGTGAAGCGCGGTGCCTGCAACTACCTGTGCAAACCTGCCGACGCCGATGATGTGCTGGCTGCACTGCTGTCGGAGCACACCGACCTGGATACCCTGGTGCCGGAAAACCCGATGTCGGTGGATCGCTTGCAGTGGGAGCATATCCAGCGCGTGCTCGGCGAGCATGAAGGCAATATCTCTGCCACCGCGCGAGCGCTGGGCATGCACCGGCGCACCTTGCAGCGCAAGTTGCAGAAGCGCCCGGTACGGCGCTAAAGGCATCGCGGGGCAAGCCCGCTCCCACGGGGGGACAGCTCCCAAGAAGTTGGACACCAATCCAACCCTCGGGGACAGTCCACCCGTAGGAGCGGGCTTGCCCCGCGATTGTTTTTAGAAGGCGCTTACCCCCGAGCGGTCAACCCGCACCGCCAGTGGCCCTGCACCAGCAGGCGCCTCGAACGCCACCAGCCCTCCCGCCGGCACCTTGGCCCGGCCAATGACCTTGCCATCACGCAACAGCTCCAGCGGCATGCCTGCCAGCGACTGACCCGAAGCCAGCTCCAGTTTGATCCTGATGTTCATCGGTGACCTCCTTGTCACGCATTGCGATCGATGTAAGTGGTTGCCACGCCATCAAGGCTGGCGATCAGCTCCGGCGAGCCGCCGCGGAACTGGCGGAACAGGTTGCGCCCGCGCTGCTTGCCGTCCAGCGGCACCTGCACGGTCGGGTGGAACTGCCCGCCCAGTTCGGCATAGGCGCTCCACGGCCCGATATAGGATTCGTTGAACTGCTCGCTCACGCTGAAGGCGTAACGCACCGAGTTGCCCCGCTGCCAGTTGAGGCCGTCCGGTTCGCTGCTTTGCCAGCCGATGATGGCCGGTGAAGCACTCGGTGCGGCGATGAATCCGCTGGGGGTATTGGGCTTGTAGTCCTTGAGCAGCAGGTAGGTGCTCCAGCCCCACCAGTCGCCGATGCGCTCGCGGTCGTTGAGGTTGTTGACGTCCTTGCGCCGCAGCACGGTCTTGCCGTCCTGGAAATACAGCGGGGCAAAGTTGCCCGGCACCAGGTCCTGCTCGGCGGCGTGCAGGTCCGGCGCCAGGCGCAGGGCTGCATAATCCTTGGTCAAGGGCAGGCGGCCATCGACAAAGGCCTGGAACACCTCGTCAGCCGAGCGCTGCACGGCCCGGCCGACCTGGCGACGGTTGGCCACATCGACGCTGTCGAAGTAGCGCTTGTCGCCATAGGCGCGCCATTGCTCGCCTTCGGCGTTGCGCACCAACAGGCCGTACTTGCTGTCTTCATCGTGCATGAAGCGCGAGATCAGCGAGCCGACGTCGCTCGGGGTGACGCTGTCGGCCAATGCCTTGCGCGGCACCCGCAAATGGCCGGCGGAGAACAGGTCGGTGAGGAAGTGATCGGCGAAGGCATTCATGGCGTAGGCCAGTTGCAGGTCGCGCTCTTCGCCACTGGCACGCGCCTTCACGGCTTGCTGCAAGGCGGCGGCGTGGCCGGCCTGGTAGGCCAACAGCGCCCAGGGGCCGAAATGGTCCCAGTTGCTGGCGGCCAGCTTCAGGTAGCGGCCAAGCGGGAACAGGTCGGAAGCGAAACTGCCGCCGCCGGTGATGCGGTTCCAGCGTGCCGACAGGCTGTCGCCCAATGCGTCGTAGGCTTCATGGGGCTGGCGGCCGTCCTGAATAGCCTGGTTGGCGGCGGCGATTTCTTCCTGCATCACGGCCAGGATCTGCCCGGCCTCGTCCTTGGCCGCCGGCAGGCGGGCCAGGGAGTCGAAGGCCTGGGTGAAGCGTGTGATGCGTTCGGCCTCGCTGGCGCCGTCGGCGATGGGCCGCTCGGGTACGCCATAGAAGTCGCCGCCCAGGGCGATGACCTGGCCGTAGGTCAGGCTCAGGCCGTTGGGCAACGGCAGGGGCGACTGGTGGGCGGGGATGCCCGGCTGGCCAGCTTCGTAACGCAGCAGGGTGTTGTCACCAATGGCGGTGTGCTCACCCCCTTCGAAGAACAGCTCGGGTTTGCGTTTGGGCGCTTGGCCGGTGCCTTGCGGCACGCCGAAGCGATGGTACTTGAGGGTGTGGTGGCCGTGCATGACCAGCATCAGCTGGCTGTCCGGGCCGGGAAGCTCGATGCCCTGCGGGTCGAACAATTGATCGAGGTCGGCAACGACCTGTTTGGCCTGGGCTTGGTTGGCCACGGGCGCGGTTTGCATTCCTGACATGATCAGCTCCTTGCGATGTCGGGATAATCCATTTTTTAACTGTATGCATATACAGTAGTCACCATCATATTCGGGAAATTTCCTACGTCAAGCTCAGTTTGTGCTGCCAACTGGCACCTTCGATGGGCGCAAGGCCCTGGCACTGACGTATGATTAGCCCCCTAACGGCAACCCTCAGGATCAGGCTGCATGCTCGCCCTTCTTATCCAGACACTGAACATCACGGCGCCCGTGTTCGCCATGCTGTTCATGGGCGTGCTGCTCAAGCGCATCCGCGTGATCGACGACAACTTCAGCAAGGTCGCGTCATCGCTGGTGTTCAACGTCTGCATGCCGGCGCTGCTGTTCCTTGGCATCTACCACGCCGACCTGGCCGCTGCGGTCAAGCCCGGGGTCATCCTCTACTTCATCGTCGCTACCCTGGTGGGCTTCGGCCTGGCCTGGGGCCTGGCGATCTGGCGCTGCCCGCCGGCGGACCGCGGCATCTACACCCAGGGCGCATTTCGCGGCAACAATGGCGTGATCGGCCTGGCGCTGGCCGCCAGCCTGTATGGCGACTACGGCATCTCCCTTGGCGCGGTGCTGGCCGGGCTGGTCATCCTCATGTACAACTCGCTGTCGGCAGTGGTGCTGGCGGTGTACAGCCCGGACCTGAAGTCCGACCCGTGGAGCATCTGCAAGAGCATTTTCAGCAACCCGCTGATCATCAGTGTGCTGGTCGCAACGCCCATGGCCTACGGCCAGGTGCCGCTGCCCAACTGGCTGTTGACGTCCGCCGACTATCTGGCGCAGATGACCTTGCCGCTGGCGCTGATCTGCATCGGTGGCACCTTGTCGCTGGCGGCGCTGCGCGACAGCGGCAGGCTGGCGTTCGATGCGAGCCTGGTGAAGATGGTCTGGCTGCCGCTGCTGGGCACCCTGGGCGCCTGGCTGTGCGGTTTCCGCGGGGCTGAGCTGGGCATCCTGTTCCTCTACATCGGCAGCCCCACCGCGGCGGCGAGCTATGTGATGGCGCGGGCGGCCAACGGCAACCACGAATTGGCCGCCTCGATCATCGTGATCACTACACTGATGGCGGCCATCACCACCAACATCGGCATTTTCGTCTTGCAGTGGGGCGGCTGGATCTAGCGCTTCACTGCACACAACACCAACAACAAGGCCTCACCTAAAGGACACTTCATGCAAGACCAGAGCACGCCCGAGCGCTTGCAGCGCGGGCTGAAGAATCGCCATATCCAGCTGATCGCGCTGGGCGGTGCCATTGGCACCGGGCTGTTCCTGGGCATCGCCCAGACCATCCAGCTGGCCGGCCCCTCCGTGCTGTTGGGTTATGCCGTCGCCGGCCTGATGGCCTTCCTGATCATGCGCCAGCTTGGCGAGATGGTGGTCGAGGAGCCGGTGGCCGGCAGCTTCAGCCACTTCGCGCACCACTACTGGAGCGAGTTCGCAGGCTTCGTTTCGGGCTGGAACTACTGGGTGGTCTACGTGCTGGTCGGCATGGCCGAGCTCACCGCCGTGGGCATCTACGTGCAGTACTGGTGGCCGGAGTTCCCCACCTGGGCCACGGCAGCGATCTTCTTCGTGGCCATCAACGCCATCAACCTGACCCAGGTGAAGGTGTATGGCGAGATGGAGTTCTGGTTCGCCCTGGTCAAGGTGGTGGCCATCGTCAGCATGATCGGCTTTGGTGCCTGGCTGCTGGGCAGCGGCCACGGCGGGCCGGACGCCAGCGTCGCCAACCTGTGGCAATACGGTGGCTTCTTCCCCAATGGCGTGACCGGGCTGATCATGGCGTTGGCGGTGATCATGTTCTCCTTCGGCGGCCTGGAGCTGGTCGGCATCACGGCCGCCGAAGCCGAAAACCCGCGCGAGAGCATCCCCAAGGCCACCAACCAGGTGGTGTATCGCATCCTGATCTTCTACATCGGTGCCCTGGCGGTGCTGCTGTCGCTGTATCCGTGGCAGAAGGTGGTGCAGGGCGGCAGCCCGTTCGTGATGATCTTCCACGAACTGGACAGCGACCTGGTGGCGACCATCCTCAACGTGGTGGTGCTGACCGCCGCGCTGTCGGTGTACAACAGCTGCGTCTACGCCAACAGCCGCATGCTGTTCGGCCTGGCCTCCCAGGGCGATGCGCCGCGCCAGCTGCTCAAGGTCAGCCGCCGTGGCGTGCCGCTCACCGCCTTGGGCGTGTCGGCATTCGCCACGGGGATGTGCGTGCTGATCAACTACCTGATGCCCGGTGAAGCCTTCGGCCTGTTGATGGCCCTGGCCGTTTCGGCGCTGGTGATCAACTGGGCGAGCATCAGCATCACCCACCTGAAGTTCCGCAAGGCCAAGCTGGCGGCCGGTATCACGCCGTTCTACCGCAGCTGGGCGCACCCGGTGAGCAACTACCTGTGCCTGGCGTTTATCGTGCTGATTCTGGTGGTGATGTACCTGACGCCACCGATTCGTATCTCGGTGATGCTGATCCCGGCGTGGATCCTGGTGCTGTGGGTGGCATTCAAACTGAAGAAAAAGCGTCAGGGTTGAGGCCCAATCGCGGGGCAAGCCCGCTCCCACACCAGCGTGGGAGCGGGCTTGCCCCGCGATGCTTTCAGCTGGCCTGGTAGCTGTCGATCACTTCCTGCGCCGCCCGGAACGCATCGATCGCCGCCGGCACGCCGGCATACACGGCGCAATGCAGCAGCGCTTCGCGAATCTCCTCCACCGTGCAGCCGTTGTTCAACGCCCCACGCACATGCCCCTTGAGCTCTTGCGGGCACTTGAGCGCGGTCAGCGTGGCCAGGGTGATCAAGCTGCGGGTTTTCAGCGGCAGCCCGTCGCGGGCCCAGACGCTGCCCCAGGCATGTTCGTTGACGAAGTCCTGCAGCGGTTGGGTGAACGCGGTGGCATTGCCCAGGGCGCGGTCGACGAAGGCATCGCCCATCACCTGGCGGCGAATGCTTTCGCCGGTCTGTTTCGTGTCAGCCATGTTGTTTTCCTTAGTGTTGGCGGCGCCAGGCGCGCACCGTCGTATACAGCAGCACGACGCCGAGCGCTGGCAGAACGTAGAACAGCATCAGGTTTTCCAGGCGCCCGGCCAGGGGCAGCCCGGTGGTGAACGTCACCACGTGCAGGCCGTAGGCCAGGTACAGGCAGAGGAACACCAGGCCCTCGGCGCGGGTCACCCGAAAGCCCGAATAGAACACCGGCAGGCACAGCGCCGCGACCCCGAGCATCACCGGCAGGTCGAAATCCAGGGCGTTGGGCGAGATCGACAGCGGCTCGGGCGCAACCACGGCGGTCAGCCCCAGCACCGCCAGCAAGTTGAACAGGTTGCTGCCGATTACCGTGCCCACCGCAACCTCGCGTTCGCCGCGCAGCGCGGCGATCAGGGCGGCGGCCAGCTCCGGCAGCGAGGTGCACACCGCGACCACGGTCAGGCCGATGACCCGTTCGGAGAGCCCGAGGTCAGTCGCAACCTCGACGGCGGCCTGCAGCAGCAGATGCCCGGCCAGGCTAAGCAGGCCGAGGCCCAGGAAGACCTGCAGCAAAACGCCGCTCCAGAAGCGTCCGGCGCCTGTAACCGGCGTATTCGCTGCCGGGTAGGTGCGCGCATGGTGGCGCGACTGGTGCCGAAGCATCAGCAGGTAGCCGAGCAAGCCGAGCAGCAACAGCGCACCTTCGACGCGCCCCAGCTGGCCATTGCCGGCCAGCAGATAGACCAGGCCGCTGGCGGCGATCATCAAGGGAATGTCCAGGCGCACCAGCTGGCGCGACACGCGCAGCGGAATGATCAGCGCGGCCAGACCGAGAATCACCAGCACGTTGAAGATATTGCTGCCGATCACGCTGCCCACCGCCACATCAGGCGCGCCTTGATAGGCCGCCTGCAGGCTGACGGTGAGTTGCGGTGCGGTACTGCCGAACGCCACCAGGCTCAGGCCGATGATCAGCGGGCGTACATGCAGGCGGGTGGCCAGGCGCAGCGCCGCGCGTACCAGCAGCTCGGCGCCGAGGATCAGCAACAGCAGGCCCAGGCCCAGTTGCAGCAGGCTGAAGGTGGGGAGGGTGGCCAGGTCGAAAATGGCGAGGGCTCCAGTCAGGTCAATCGCTCAGACCTTGTACCCGGACTCGCGCCGTTCCGCTACGGAGCATGCCGATTTTTTCCGCTGCGGCGCGTGACAGGTCGATCAGCCGACCGCGTGTGTGCGGGCCGCGGTCGTTGATGCGTACCACCACGCTGCGCTGGTTGGCGAGGTTGGTCACCAGCACCCGGCTGCCGAAGGGGAGGCTGCGGTGGGCGGCGGTGAGGTCATGCTGGTTGAACGGTTCGCCACTGGCGGTGCGTTTGCCGTGGTGGCGGCTGCCGTAGTAGGAGGCGGTGCCGGTTTCGTTGTAACCGCGGGGGTCGATGTCGTGGCTGGCGCAGCCGGCCAGGACGGAGAAGAGGGTAAGGGTGGTGAGGGATCGTTTTAGCAAGTCGGAGACTCCGGTGTTGCTGCAGACGATCGCGGGGCAAGCCCGCTCCCACGTGGGAGCGGGCTTGCCCCGCGATTGGGTTCACCCTTCGAGCTTGGACTTGAGCAATTGGTTCACTTGCCCCGGGTTGGCCTTGCCTTTGGAGGCCTTCATCGCCTGGCCGACGAAGAAGCCGAACATCTTGCCGCGCTTGGCTTCGTCAGCGGCGCGGTACTGTTCGACCTGGTCGGCGTTGGCGGCGAGCATCTCGTCGAGCATCTTGTCGATCGCGCCGGTGTCGGTGACCTGCTTCAGGCCTTTGCTTTCGATGATGTTGTCGGCATCGCCTTCACCGGCGGCCATGGCCTCGAACACGGTCTTGGCAATCTTGCCGCTGATGGTGTTGTCACGGATGCGCAGCAGCATGCCGCCCAGTTGCTCGGCGCTGACCGGCGACTGGTCGATTTCCAGGCCCAGCTTGTTCAGCAGGCTGCCCAGCTCGACCATGACCCAGTTGGCGGCCAGCTTGGCGTCGCCGCCGATCTTCACCACCTGCTCGAAGTAGTCGGCCTGCTCGCGGCTGGAGGCCAGCACGTTGGCGTCGTAGGCCGACAGGCCGTACTGGCTCTGGAAGCGTTCGACCTTCTGTGGCGGCAGCTCCGGCAGGCCGGCGCGCACGCTGTCGAGGAACGCGGGCTCGATGACCACCGGCAGCAGGTCCGGGTCGGGGAAGTAACGGTAGTCGTTGGCTTCCTCCTTGCTACGCATGGAGCGGGTCTCGTCCTTGTTCGGGTCGTACAGGCGGGTTTCCTGCACCACCTTGCCGCCGTCCTCGATCAGGTCGATCTGGCGCTGGATTTCGCTGTTGATCGCTCGCTCGATGAAGCGGAACGAGTTGACGTTCTTGATCTCGCAGCGGGTGCCGAACTCGGCCTGGCCTTTCGGGCGGATCGACACGTTGCAGTCGCAGCGCAGCGAGCCTTCGGCCATGTTGCCGTCACAGATACCCAGGTAGCGCACCAGGGCATGGATCGCCTTGACGTAAGCCACGGCCTCTTTGGCGCTGCGCATGTCCGGCTCGGAGACGATCTCCAGCAGCGGCGTGCCGGCGCGGTTCAGGTCGATGCCGGTGGCGCCGTTGAAGTCTTCGTGCAGGCTTTTGCCGGCGTCTTCTTCAAGGTGCGCGCGGGTCACGCCAATGCGCTTGACGGTGCCGTCTTCCAGGGCGATGTCCAGGTGGCCCTTGCCGACGATCGGCAGGTCCATCTGGCTGATCTGGTAGCCCTTGGGCAGGTCAGGGTAGAAGTAGTTCTTGCGCGCGAACACGTTGCGCGGGCCGATTTCGGCATCGATCGCCAGGCCGAACATGCACGCCATGCGCACGGCTTCCTGGTTGAGCACCGGCAGTACGCCGGGCATGCCCAGATCGACCAGGCTGGCCTGGGTGTTCGGCTCGGAGCCGAAGGTGGTGGCGCTGCCGGAGAAAATCTTCGACTGGGTGGCGAGCTGGGTATGAATTTCCAGCCCGATCACAACTTCCCATTGCATGTGTGAATTCCTCAGAAGCCGTTGGGGGCGCGGGTGTGCCAGTCGGTGACTTGCTGGTAACGGTGCGCGATGTTGAGCAGGCGGCCTTCCTGGAAATACGGGGCCAGCAGCTGCACGCCCACCGGCAGGCCATCGACGAAGCCGGCCGGCATCGACAGGCCCGGCAGGCCCGCCAGGTTGGCGGTGATGGTGTAGACGTCTTCCAGGTAGGCGGCGACCGGGTCGCTGCTCTTGGCGCCGAGCTTCCAGGCCGGGTTTGGCGTGGTCGGGCCGAGGATCACGTCGACGTCGTGGAAGGCGGCCACGAAGTCGTTCTTGATCAGGCGGCGGATCTGCTGCGCCTTGACGTAGTAGGCATCGTAGTAGCCGGCCGACAGGGCGTAGGTGCCGACCATGATCCGGCGCTGCACTTCGACGCCGAAGCCTTCACCGCGCGAGCGCTTGTACAGGTCGGTGAGGTCCTTGGGGTTTTCGCAGCGATAGCCGAAGCGCACGCCGTCGAAACGCGACAGGTTGGAGGACGCTTCCGCCGGGGCGATCACGTAGTAGGCCGGGATGGCGTGCTGCATGTTCGGCAGGCTGATCTCTTTGACCACCGCGCCGAGCTTTTCCAGCTCCTTGACGCTGGCATGCACCAGTTCGGCGATGCGCGGGTCGAGGCCGGCGCCGAAGTATTCCTTCGGCACGCCGATGCGCAGGCCTTGCAGCGAGCCGTTCAGGTTGGCGCTGAAGTCCGGCACTGGCTCGTCGACCGAGGTCGAGTCCTTGGCGTCGAAGCCGGCCATGCCTTGCAGCAGCAGGGCGCAGTCTTCGGCGGTACGGGCCAGCGGGCCGCCCTGGTCGAGGCTGGAGGCATAGGCAATCATGCCCCAGCGCGAAACACGGCCATAGGTCGGCTTGAGGCCGGTCAGGTTGGTGAAGGCCGCCGGCTGGCGGATCGAGCCGCCGGTGTCGGTACCGGTGGTGGCCGGCAGCAGGCGCGCGGCCACGGCCGCGGCCGAGCCGCCGGACGAACCGCCAGGCACGTGCTCCAGGTTCCACGGGTTCTTCACCGCGCCGTAGTGGCTGGACTCGTTGGCCGAGCCCATGGCGAATTCGTCCATGTTGGTCTTGCCCAGGGTGACCATGCCGGCGGCGGCCAGCTTGGCGACCACGGTGGCGTCATACGGGGCGGTGAAGTTGTCGAGCATCTTCGAGCCGCAGCTGGTGCGGGTGCCGTTGGTGCAGAACAGGTCCTTGTGGGCGATCGGCGCGCCCAGCAGGGCACCGGTTTCACCGGCGGCGCGGCGGGCGTCGGCGGCACGCGCCTGCTCCAGGGCCTGCTCTTCGGTGACGGTGATGAAGCTGTTGAGCTGCGGGTCGAGCTGCTTGATGCGCGACAGCAGCGCGCCGGTCAGTTCTGCCGAGGAGAACGACTTGTCAGCGAGGCCGCGGGCGATCTCGGCCAGAGTGAATTGATGCATGGCAGGCGCTATCCCTTAATCGATGACTTTCGGAACCAGGTACAGACCGTTCTCGGTCGACGGGGCGACGGCTTGATACTGGTCGCGCTGATTGCTCTCGGTGACCTGGTCGGGACGCAGGCGCTGGGTGGTTTCCAGCGGGTGGGCGAGCGGTTCGATGCCGGTGGTGTCGACGGCTTGCATCTGGTCGACCAGCCCGAGAATGCTGTTCAAGGCGTCGGTAATGCGTGGCAGCTCGCCTTCATTCAGGCCCAGACGGGCCAGATGGGCGATCTTTTCCACGTCGGAGCGTTGCAGCGCCATGGGGATCTCCAGGGGGAACGATGAACGGAATTGTCCGCTAACAAAATGAGGAACATGTCAGGATTCTGGCGGTCAAAGGGCCGCGATCATCGGTAGGCATGCTCGGAAAAACCGCCAATTTAACATATTGGCTCCTTGCCCAAAATCCCTGCCATTGTTAGAGTTTGCCGCACTTTTTTACCCACGCTTTCCCCAGGGTCACTTTCCCATGTTCAAGAAACTGCGTGGCATGTTTTCCAGCGATCTGTCTATCGACCTGGGTACTGCCAACACCCTTATCTACGTGCGTGAGCGCGGTATTGTCCTGAATGAGCCCTCGGTTGTTGCCATCCGTACCCACGGCAACCAGAAAAGCGTCGTCGCTGTCGGTACCGAAGCCAAGCGCATGCTGGGCCGTACGCCCGGCAACATCGCGGCCATTCGTCCGATGAAAGATGGCGTGATCGCCGACTTCAGCGTTTGTGAAAAAATGTTGCAGTACTTCATCAACAAGGTTCACGAAAACAGCTTCCTGCAGCCCAGCCCTCGCGTGCTGATCTGCGTGCCGTGCAAGTCGACCCAGGTAGAGCGCCGCGCCATTCGCGAATCGGCCCTGGGTGCCGGTGCCCGTGAAGTGTTCCTTATCGAAGAGCCGATGGCCGCTGCCATCGGTGCCGGCCTGCCGGTCGAAGAAGCCCGCGGTTCGATGGTCGTCGATATCGGTGGCGGTACCACTGAAATCGCCCTGATCTCGCTCAACGGCGTGGTCTATGCCGAGTCCGTGCGTGTTGGCGGCGACCGCTTCGACGAAGCCATCGTTACCTACGTGCGCCGTAACTACGGCAGCCTGATCGGCGAATCCACCGCCGAGCGCATCAAGCAGGAAATCGGCACCGCCTACCCGGGCGGCGAAGTGCGCGAAGTCGACGTCCGTGGCCGTAACCTGGCCGAAGGCGTTCCACGTGCCTTCACCCTGAACTCCAACGAAGTGCTCGAAGCCCTGCAAGAGTCGCTGGCGACCATCGTCCAGGCGGTCAAGAGCGCCCTGGAGCAATCGCCACCCGAGCTGGCCTCGGACATCGCCGAGCGCGGCCTGGTGCTGACCGGTGGTGGCGCGCTGCTGCGTGACCTCGACAAGCTGCTGGCCCAGGAAACCGGCCTGCCGGTGATCGTCGCCGAAGACCCGCTGACCTGCGTCGCCCGTGGCGGCGGCCGTGCCCTGGAAATGATGGACAAGCACGCGATGGACCTGCTCTCCAGCGAGTGAGCCCTGACGCTGCCGTTACATCGCCCGGTTTACAGGTAGCACGCGCAGTGCTACCTGTATGCGCTGGGTTGGCGCCCGTGAGGGCGTCGTTTTCCGTCAATCCGCAAGCAGGCCGGTGCGTTGCCCCATGTTCAGTGACTTCCTGAGTCGTCCGCGAGGAACGGCCCATTAAACCGCTTTTCTCCAAAGGCCCTTCGCTGGGCGTGCGCCTGCTCGTGCTGGTGGTGATGTCGATCGCACTGATGGTGGTCGACTCGCGTTTCGACCTGCTCAAGCCCGTGCGCAGCCAGATGGGCCTGGTATTGATGGAGTCCTACTGGATCACCGACCTGCCGCAGCGCATGTGGCAGGGCGTGGCTGGCCAGTTCGGCAGCCGCACCGAGCTGATCGCCGAGAACGAGAAACTCAAGACCGAAGCCTTGCTGCTGCAAGGGCGCCTGCAAAAGCTGGCGGCCCTGACCGAGCAGAACGTGCGCCTGCGTGAGCTGCTCAATTCCTCGGCGCTGGTCAACGAGAAGGTCGAGGTTGCCGAGCTGATCGGTGTCGACCCCAACCCGTTCACCCACCGCATCCTGATCAACAAGGGCGAGCGCGACGGGGTGTTCCTCGGCCAGCCGGTGCTCGATGCCCGTGGCCTGATGGGCCAGGTGGTCGAGCTGATGCCGTACACCTCGCGGGTGCTGCTGCTCACCGATACCACCCACAGCATTCCGGTGCAGGTCAACCGCAACGGCCTGCGCGCCATCGCCAGCGGCACCGGCAACCCGGAGCGCCTGGAGCTGCGCCACGTGGCCGACACCGCCGACGTGAAGGAAGGCGACCTGCTGGTCAGCTCCGGCATGGGCCAACGCTTCCCGGCCGGCTACCCGGTGGCCACGGTCAACGAAGTGATCCACGATTCCGGCCAGCCATTCGCCATCGTCCGCGCCATCCCGACCGCCGCGCTCAACCGCAGCCGCTACATGCTGCTGGTGTTCAGCGACCGGCGTACCCCGGAAGAGCGGGCAACGGAAGCTGCGATTGCCCAGGAAGAAGCCGACCGCCAGGGCGCCGGCCATGGCCAGACCCCTGCGGCCCCGGCAACGCCACCCGCGGCCAACCCCGCGCAGCCTGCCGCACCCGCCGCCGCTCCGGCACCTGCCGCAAACGTTACGGCCCCGGCCCACCCGGCCGCAACGCCCGCTCAACCCCGGAGGCAATAATGGCCAGCACCCGTAGCAGAAACGGCTGGGCCATCTGGCTGACCTTTGCCGTCGGCCTGTTGCTCAGCGTCTCGCCGATGCCGCAGTTCATGGAAGTGTTCCGGCCCATGTGGCTGGCGTTGCTGCTGGCGTTCTGGACCCTCACCGTGCCCACCAAGGTCGGCATGACCACCGCCTTCGTGCTGGGCCTGGCCGAAGACGTGCTGTACGGCACCTTGCTGGGGCAGAACGCACTCATCCTCACCCTCATCACGTTCCTCGTGCTGTCGCTGCAGCAGCGCCTGCGCATGTTCCCCATGTGGCAGCAGAGCCTGGTGATCCTGGTGATCTTCGGTATCGCCCAACTGATCCAGCTCTGGCTCAGCGCCCTGACCGGCAACCGCCTGCCAACCCTGGCGCTGGTCTGGTCGGCGGTGATCAGTGCCTTGCTCTGGCCGTGGGTCAGCTTCGCCCTGCGCGGCTTGCGCGTGCGCTTGCATATTCATTGACGCTGCGCCACCACTGACAGGGAGATGTCCACATGCCTCAACTTTACCTGGCCTCCGGTTCGCCGCGCCGTCGTGAACTGCTGACCCAGATCGGCGTGCCGTTCACGGTCGTCAGTGCCCCCATCGATGAAACCCCGCTCCCCGGCGAAGCCCCGGCAGCCTATGTCGAGCGCCTGGCCCAGGCCAAGGCGGTAGCCGGTTTCGCCCACACCGACGGCAACGGCGTGGTGCTGGGCGCGGACACCACCGTGGTGCTCGACGACGAAATCCTCGGCAAGCCGCAAGACCGTGAAGACTTTTTGGCCATGCTCGGCGACCTGTCCAAGCGCGAACACCAGGTGCTCACCGCCGTGGCGCTGACCGACGGCCAGCGCAGCATCAGCCGCTGCGTCAGCACCACTGTGCGTTTTCGCGCCATCTCCTTCGAAGAAGCCCTGCGCTACTGGGCCAGCGGCGAACCGCTGGACAAGGCCGGTGGCTATGCCATCCAGGGCTTGGGCGCGGTGTTCGTCAGCGGCATCGAGGGCAGCTATTCGGCCGTGGTCGGCCTGCCCTTGAGCGAGACCGCCGAGCTGCTGGAGCAATTCGCCATTGCTGTCTGGCAGCCGCAAGAGGGTTCGACAGCGCGCTAGCCAGCCATCCCGCAGCGATCCATCATTACCGAAAACCTTGACGAGAGCCTGCCATGAGTGAAGAGATCCTGATCAACATCACCCCGATGGAATCACGCGTGGCAGTGGTGGAGAACGGTGTCCTGCAGGAGGTGCACGTAGAACGCACCCAGCGCCGCGGCATCGTCGGCAACATCTATAAAGGCAAGGTGGTCAGGGTGTTGCCGGGCATGCAGGCAGCCTTCGTCGATATCGGCCTGGAGCGTGCGGCGTTCATCCACGCCTCGGAGATTTCCCTGCGCGAAGGGTCGGCGGTAGAGACCATCACTGCGCTGGTGCATGAAGGGCAGGCACTGGTGGTGCAGGTGACCAAGGACCCCATCGGCACCAAGGGCGCGCGCCTCACCACGCAGTTGTCGATTCCCTCGCGCTACCTGGTGTACATGCCGCGCAGCAGCCATGTCGGCATCTCGCTGAAGATCGAGGAAGAAGCCGAGCGTGATCGCCTCAAGCAGGTGGTTACCGATTGCATGGCCCAGGAAGACATGAAGGACGCCGGCGGCTTCATCCTGCGCACCGCCGCCGAGGGCGCGCGTGCCGAGGACATTCTCCAGGACATCCGCTACCTGCGCCGCCTGTGGGAGCAGATCGGCTCGCAGATCAAGACCTGTGGCGCCCCTACCGTGATCTATGAAGACCTGGGCCTGGCGCTGCGAACGCTGCGCGACCTGGTCAACGCCAAGATCGAGAAGATCCGCATCGATTCGCGGGAAACCTTCCAGAAGACCACGCAATTCGTCGGCGAGCTGATGCCGGAAATCGCCGATCGCCTCGAGCACTACCCGGGCGAGCGGCCGATCTTCGACCTGTATGGCGTCGAGGACGAAATCCAGCGTGCCCTGGAGCGCAAGGTGCCGCTCAAGTCCGGCGGGTACCTGGTGGTCGACCCGGCGGAGGCGATGACCACCATCGACGTCAACACCGGCGCGTTCGTTGGCCATCGCAACCTCGAAGAGACCATTTTCAAGACCAACCTGGAAGCGGCCACGGCCATTGCCCGTCAGCTGCGCCTGCGCAACATCGGCGGGATCATCATCATCGACTTCATCGACATGGAAGACGAGGAGCACCAACGCCAGGTGCTGCGCACGCTGGAGAAGCAGCTGGAGCGCGACCACGCCAAGACCAACATCATCGGCATCACCGAGCTGGGCTTGGTGCAGATGACCCGCAAGCGCACCCGCGAAAGCCTCGAACAGGTGTTGTGCGAGCCGTGCGCGGCCTGCCAGGGGCGCGGCAAACTGAAGACGCCCGAAACCATCTGCTACGAGATCTTCCGCGAGATCCTTCGCGAAGCCCGCGCCTACCAGGCAGAAGGCTATCGGGTCCTGGCCAATCAGAAGGTGGTCGACCGGCTGCTGGACGAAGAGTCGGGTAACGTCGCCGAACTTGAGACTTTCATCGGGCGAACCATCCGTTTCCAGGTCGAGTCCATGTATTCCCAGGAACAATATGATGTGGTGCTGCTCTGACTGTCACTGAACGTATCTGCCCCAGGGAGGGGCTGGCAAAGCGCTGTTCACCGGCCATAGTTAGTGGACGACTTGGAGGGCCTTGGCCATGGAGCGTCTGACCCGCGTTCTGAGCGCCTTGACCCGCTGGGGGTTGGCAATTTGCGCCCTGCTGGCGGTGCTGGTGGCGCTGTACGTCAGCCTCGGTCGGCAACTCATACCGCTGGTCGCCGAATACCGTGCAGACGCCGAGCTCAAGGCCGAACAGGCCTTGGGCCTGCCTGTGCATGTGGGGGCGCTGGAAGGGCGCTGGAGCGGCCTGGCCCCGGTCCTGCGGGTGCGCGACCTGCAACTGGGCGAAGGCGCTGCCGCGCTGCGCCTGGACGACGTCAAGCTGGTGCCGGACCTGTGGGCCAGCCTCAAGGCGCGCGAAGTGCGCCTGGCGCGCATCCAGCTTGGTGGCCTGCAACTGATCCTGCGTGAAAACGAGCAGGGCGCCTGGGCCCTGGAAGGCTTGCCGCACAAGGATGATGCGCCGCTCGACCCGGCAGATGCCCTCAAGCGCCTGCGTCAGCTGGGCCGGGTCGACCTGTTCGACAGCCAGGTTACCTTGCACCCGTGGCAGCGCGAGCCCCTCACTCTCACCTATGTCAGCCTCGGCCTGCAGGCCGGAGCCTCGCGCCAGAGCCTGGACTTGCGCGCCACCTTGCCCGATGGCCAGCCGCTGGCCGTCAGCCTGCGCAGCCGGGCCACGGCCAAGGCGTGGCGCGATGGCCAGCTCGAAGCCTACCTCAGCCTGCCGCAGAGTGACTGGGCGCGCTGGCTGCCGCCGCGCCTGCTGGGCCAGTGGCAAGCCGATAGCCTGCGGGCCGGCGGGGAGTTCTGGGTCGACTGGCGCCAGGGCCAGCTGCAACGCGCCGTGGTGCGCCTCAATGCACCGCAACTCAAAGGCGCATACAGCGAACGTAAAGCGGTCGCCCTCGACAACGTCGCGTTGTCGGCCTGGTTCCAGCGCCGCAGCGAAGGTTTCGATGTGGCCGTGGACTCGCTTGCCGCGAGCATCGGCAAGACCCGCTGGGAATCTCACCTGCAACTGGCGCAGCGTACGGGACAGACGCCGGCCGAGGAGTCCTGGCAGGTCCAGGCCGATCGCCTCGAGCTGACGCCCCTGACCCCGTTGATCGACGCCCTGGCGCCGCTGCCGGACAACCTCAAGGCCGTGGTCGATGCCCTCAAGGTCACGGGCGCCTTGCGTAATGTGCGCCTGGACATCCGCCCCAAGGCCGAAGGCGACCAGCGCGTGCAGTTCGCCGCCAACCTGGAGAAGGTCGGCTTCGATGCCTACCACGGAGCGCCTGCGGCCGGTAATGTCAGCGGCGCCATCAGCGGCGACCTGGGCCAGGGCGAGCTGCGCCTGGATACCGAGGCGTTCATGCTGCACTTGTACCCGATCTTCGCCAAACCCTGGCATTACCAGAAGGCCAACGCCCGCCTGACCTGGAAGCTCGACAAGGAAGGGTTCACGCTGATCGCACCCTATATCAAGGTGCTGGGCGAGGAGGGCAAGATCGCGGCCGACTTCCTGATCCGCCTGCTGTTCGAAGAGGGCCGCGAAGACTACATGGACCTGCGCGTCGGCATGACCGAGGGTGATGGCCGCTACACCGCCAAGTACCTGCCCGAGGTGCTCAGCCCGGCGCTCGACGAATGGCTGCGCAGTGCCATCGTCAAGGGTAACGTCGACGAGGGCTACTTCCAGTACCAGGGCTCGCTCAACCATGGCGCGCCGGCCCATGCCCGCGACATCAGCCTGTTCTTCAAGGTGCATGACGCGGCATTGGACTTCCAGCCGGGCTGGCCGCAGGTGCAGCAGGTGGACGGCGAGGTATTCATCGAAGACACCGGTGTGCGCGTCAATGCCCGAAGTGGCATGCTGCTCGACACCAAGGTCAGTGATGTCCGCGTCAACATTCCCCATGTCGACGCCGGGCAGCACAGCCATCTTTACCTGGATGGCGATTTCGACGGCAGCCTCGGCGATGGCCTGAAGATTCTCAAGGACGCCCCCATCGGCACCGGTGCGATCTTCGCCGGCTGGGAAGGCGAGGGGCCGCTCAAGGGCAAGGTCAAGCTGGACATTCCCCTGGAGCATGGCCAGCGGCCCAAGGTGCGGGTGGACTTCGCCACCGCCAACGCCACGCTCAAGGTGGCGCCGCCAACCCTGGAACTGAGCCGCCTCAAAGGTGATTTCAGCTTCGATTACGACAAGGGGCTGAGCGGCAAGGACATCGCGCTGCAGGCGTTCGGCAAGCCGGTCACGGCGCAGATTGCCGCCGAAGGCAAGGACGGGCAGATCCAGAGCCGCATCACCGCCACTGGCCAGGTGGGCCTCAAGGCGCTTACCGACTGGCTGCAGTTCCAGCAGGCGCTGCCCGCGTCGGGGGACCTGCCCTACCAGTTGCAATTGCTGCTGGGCAGCCACGATAACCGGCTGACCGTCAATTCCTCGCTCAAGGGCCTGGCCATCGACCTGCCGGCGCCATTCGGCAAGGCGGCCACTGATATCCGCGACAGCCGCTTCAGCCTGACCTTGCAAGGCCCGGAGCGGCGCATCGACGCAGCTTATGCAGACCTGGCCCGCTTTGCCTATGCCGCACCCGCCGACAAACTTGGCCAGGGCCGTGGCGAACTGCTGCTGGGCAGCGGTGAGGCCAACCCGCCCGGCGGCCAGGGCTTGCGGGTCCGTGGACACCTCGAAACGCTGGACCTGGCCCCCTGGCAGGCACAGATGTCGAGCCTGGCCGGCCAGGACCCAGGCGGCAGTGCCCGGCAGAACCTGCAAGGCGTCGACCTGAGCATCGGCCAGCTCAAGGCGTTCGGCATGGACCTCAACCAGGCCGTGGTGCGTCTGGTGCGTAGCGGCCCAGCCTGGGACCTGCGCCTGGACAGCAAGGAAGTCATTGGCAATGCACGTATTCCCGATGCCAAGGGTGTGCCGCTCAACATCCGCCTGCCATCGCTGCGCCTGCCCCCCGCCGATCCAAACGTGACCGCGCCGGAAAACGCCCCGGACCCGTTGGCCAGCGTCGATCCGCGCAACGTGCCGCCGCTGAACCTGACCATCGACAAGCTGTATCGGGGCGACGACCTGTTCGGCAGTGCAACCCTGAAAGTACGCCAGACGCCCCGTGGTATCGCCCTTAGCGATGTCGATCTGGACCTCAAGGGCCTGCACATCGATGGCAGTGGCGGTTGGGAAGGTGAACCGGGCAGCACGTCGAGCTGGTACAAGGGCCGCCTGGACGGCAAGAACCTGGGCGATGTGCTCAAGGCCTGGGGCTTTGCGCCCACCGTGACCAGCCGAGATTTTCGCATGGACGTAGACGGCCGCTGGCCGGGTTCGCCCGCCTGGGTGAGCCTCAATCGCTATTCGGGCAGCCTCGACGCGGCGCTGCGTACCGGCCAGTTCGTCGAGGTCGAAGGTAGCGCCCAGGCCCTGCGGGTGTTCGGCCTGCTCAACTTCAACTCGATTGGCCGACGCTTGCGCCTGGACTTCTCCGACCTGTTCAGCAAAGGCCTGGCCTACGACCGGGTGAAAGGCCTGCTGGTGGCGAGCGAGGGGGTGTACGTGACCCGCGAGCCGATCACCGTCACCGGCCCGTCGAGCAACTTCGAGCTCGATGGCACCCTGGACCTGGCGCGTGATCGGGTCGACGCCAACCTGATGGTGACGCTGCCGGTGACCAACAACCTGCCGCTCGCCGCGCTGATCATCGGCGCGCCAGCGGTGGGTGGGGCGCTGTTCCTGGTCGACCGCCTGATCGGCGACCGTGTGGCGCGTTTTGCCAGCGTGCATTACCGCGTCGAGGGGCCGGTGAAAGAGCCTAAAATCACCTTTGTGAAACCTTTTGATAAATAAGCCCGGGGTTGCGATGACGTCAGCAGTGATCCAGATGGTCAGCCAGGACGATGTGCTGGCCAACCTGCAACGTGCCGCTGCGCTGCTCGAGCAGGCCGCTGCCGGCGGTGCGCGGCTGGCGGTGCTGCCGGAGAACTTCGCGGCCATGGGCCGGCGCGACGCTGCCGCCATCGGGCGGGCCGAGGCCCTGGGCGAAGGGCCGATCCTGCCGTGGTTGAAACGCACGGCCCGCGACCTCAAGTTATGGATTGTCGCCGGCACGTTGCCGCTGCCACCGGTCGGCCAGCCTGAGGCAAAGTCTCACGCCTGCTCGCTGCTGATCGATGAGCACGGCGAGATCGCCGCACGCTACGACAAGCTGCACCTGTTCGATGTGGATGTGGCCGACAACCGTGGCCGCTACCGCGAGTCGGACGACTATGCCCACGGTAGCCAGGTGGTGGTGGCCGATACGCCAGTGGGGCGCCTGGGCTTGTCGGTGTGCTACGACCTGCGCTTTCCCGAGTTGTACAGCGCCCTGCGCGCTGCCGGTGCCGAGCTGATCAGTGCGCCGGCGGCGTTCACCGCGGTGACCGGCGCGGCGCACTGGGAGGTGCTGATCCGCGCGCGGGCCATCGAGACCCAGTGCTATGTACTGGCCGCCGCCCAGGGCGGCATGCATCCAGGGCCGCGGGAAACCCACGGCCAGGCGGCGATCGTCGACCCTTGGGGGCGGATCGTCGCGCAACAGGCGCGTGGCGAGGCAGTGCTGCTGGCCACGCGTGACAGCGAAGAACAGGCGTCCATCCGGGCGCGCATGCCGGTGGTTACCCACCGGCGCTTTTTCCCGCAGGACGCTTTGCGGCCTGCGCACACCTCGGAGTGACTATGAGCCAGATGTTATCCACCGTCAGTGAGCAGCTCCTGGCCCCGGGCGGCTTGACCCTCGACAGCTTGCAGACGGTGCTCGGCGAGCTGGCGGGCCCCGGTATCGACGCGGCAGACCTGTATTTCCAGGGCCAGATCTCGGAAACCTGGGCGCTGGAAGACGGCATCGTCAAAGAAGGCAGCTTCAACCTCGACCAAGGCGTGGGCGTGCGTGCCCAGTCCGGTGAGAAAACCGGCTTTGCCTACAGCAATGCGATCAACCTTGAAGCCCTGACTTCGGCCGCCCGCGCCGCCCGCTCGATCTCCCGCGCCGGGCAGAACGGCAAGGTACAGGCGTTCCGCAGCCAGGACGTGACCGCGCTGTACGCACCGGACAATCCGCTGGACGTGCTCAGCCGCGCCGAGAAAGTCGAGCTGCTCAAGCGCGTCGATGCCGCCACCCGTGCGCTCGATCCGCGGATCCAGCAGGTCAGCGTGAGCATGGCCGGGGTGTGGGAGCGCATCCTGATTGCCGCCGCCGACGGCAGCCTGGCGGCCGACATTCGGCCGCTGGTGCGTTTCAACGTCAGTGTGATCGTCGAGCAGAACGGTCGTCGCGAGCGCGGCGGGCAGGGCGGTGGCGGGCGTACCGACTACCGCTATTTCACCGAGGAGCGGGTGATGGGCTATGCCCGCGAAGCGCTGCGCCAGGCGCTGGTCAACCTCGAAGCGATCCCTGCTCCGGCCGGTACCCTGCCGGTGGTGCTGGGCTCGGGCTGGTCCGGTGTGCTGTTGCACGAAGCGGTCGGCCATGGCCTGGAAGGCGACTTCAACCGCAAGGGCAGCTCGGCGTTCAGCGGGCGCATCGGTGAGAAAGTGGCGTCGAGCCTGTGCACCATCGTCGACGACGGCACCCTGGAAGGGCGCCGCGGTTCGCTGAGCGTCGATGACGAAGGCACCCCGACCGAGTGCACCACGCTGATCGAGAACGGCATCCTCAAGGGCTACATGCAGGACAAGCTCAACGCCCGCCTGATGGGCATGGCGGTGACCGGTAACGGCCGTCGCGAATCCTACGCCCACCTGCCGATGCCGCGCATGACCAACACCTACATGCGTGCCGGCGACAGCGACCCGCAGGAGATCATCGCCTCGGTGAAGAAGGGCATCTATTGCGCCAACCTCGGCGGTGGCCAGGTGGATATCACCAGCGGCAAGTTCGTGTTTTCCACCAGCGAGGCCTACCTGATCGAGGACGGCAAGATCACCGCACCGGTCAAGGGCGCCACGCTGATCGGCAATGGCCCGGAGGCGATGAGCCGGGTGTCGATGGTCGGCAACGACCTGGCACTGGACAGCGGCGTGGGGACGTGCGGGAAGGATGGGCAGTCGGTGCCGGTGGGCGTTGGCCAGCCGACTCTGAAGCTGGATGCCATTACCGTAGGCGGTACGGGCGCTTGATGAATAATCGCGGGGCAAGCCCGCTCCCACAATCGTGGGAGCGGGCTTGCCCCGCGATGGGCTCAACGCAGGCCGCGCTGGGTCTCGTCGAGCTCGCGGATGTACTTGAACACTTTACGCATGGCAGCAGGCGGCTTGTTCCGCGCCTTCTCGTGCTGGGCATGACGGATCAGCGAGCGCAGTTGCTGGCGGTCGGTGTCGGGGTACTCGTTGACGAAGCGCTCGAGGTCCTCGTCGTTGCCGTCGATCAGGCGGTCGCGCCAGCGCTCCAGGTTGTGGAAGCGCTCGTTGTACTGACGGGTCGAGCTGTCGATCTGGTCGAGCACGGCATGGATGGCGTCGAGGTCCTGCACGCGCATCAGCTTGCCGACGAACGACATGTGGCGTTTACGGGCGCCATGGGCAACGTGCTTGCTGGCCTCGGCCAGCGCCTTGCGCAGCTCGTCGGTCAGCGGCAGGCGCGCCAGGGTGTCGGCCTTGAGGGTGGTGAGGCGCTCACCGAGTTCGACCAGCGCATGCAGCTCGCGCTTGATCTGGGTTTTGCTTTTTTCGCCATCGAAGGCGTCGTCGTAAGAATCAACCATGGGGGCCGTCCGCAAGAAATCGCCGCCATGATAACCAGTCGGGGGCCGCTTGTCCGGCCCGGTCGTAGAATGACCCAAGCCGTACGCAGAATTTTCAGTGGAGAGAACCATGAGTGCAGTCCAGAGCGTAGGCCCCAAGGACCTGCCGGCGTTGCAGGAACAGGTCGAAGCGATCGTCGCCGAAGCGCGCCGCCAGGGCGCCAGCGCCTGCGAAGTGGCGGTGTCGCTGGAGCAGGGCCTGTCCACCAGCGTGCGCCAGCGCGAAGTCGAGACCGTCGAGTTCAACCGCGACCAGGGCTTCGGCATCACCCTCTACGTTGGCCAGCGCAAGGGCTCGGCCAGCACCTCGGCCAGCGGCCCTGAGGCGATCCGTGAGACCGTCGCGGCGGCACTGGCCATCGCCAAGCATACTTCCGAAGACGATTGCTCGGGCCTGGCCGATGCGGCGCTGATGGCCCGCGAGCTGCCCGACCTCGATCTGTACCACGATTGGGACATCGAGCCGGAAAAAGCCATCGAGATGGCGTTGGCCTGCGAGGCTGCCGCCTTCGATGCCGACAAGCGCATCCTCAATGCCGATGGCACCACGCTCAACACCCACCAAGGTGTGCGGGTGTACGGTAACAGCCATGGCTTCATCGGCGGCTACGCCTCCACCCGCCACAGCCTGAGCTGCGTGATGATCGCCGAGGGTGACGGGCAGATGCAGCGTGACTACTGGTACGACGTCAATCGCCAGGGCCATTTGCTGGCCGACCCGAGCAGCATTGGCGTGCGGGCCGCCCAGCGCGCCGCCAGCCGCCTGGGGGCCCGACCGGTGCCGACCTGCGAAGTGCCCGTGCTGTTCAGCGCCGAGTTGGCGGGCGGCCTGTTCGGCAGCTTCCTGTCGGCGATCTCCGGCGGCAACCTGTACCGCAAGTCGTCGTTCCTCGAAGGCACCCTCGGCCAGCGCTTGTTCCCCACCTGGCTGACCCTGGACGAGCGCCCGCACATTCCGCGAGCGCTGGGCAGTGCCTCGTTTGACGGTGATGGCCTGGCGACCTACGCCAAGCCGTTCGTCGACAAAGGCGAGCTGGTGTCCTACATCCTCGGCACCTATTCCGGGCGCAAGCTGGGGCTGCCGAGCACCGCCAACTCCGGCGGTGTGCACAACCTGTTCGTCACCCATGGGGTCGAGGACCAGGCGGCGTTGATCCGTCGCATGGGGCGCGGCTTGCTGGTAACCGAGCTGATGGGGCATGGCCTGAACATGGTCACCGGCGACTATTCCCGTGGCGCGGCGGGCTTCTGGGTAGAGAACGGCGAGATCCAGCATGCGGTGCAGGAAGTCACCATCGCCGGCAATATGAAAGACATGTTCCAGCAAATCGTAGCGATTGGCAGCGATATCGAAACTCGCAGCAATATCCACAGTGGCTCGGTGCTGATCGAGCGGATGACGGTGGCCGGTAGCTGATCTGCTGCTGGATTGTGGGAGCGGGCTTGCCCCGCGATTGGTCTACAGATCATCGCGGGGCAAGCCCGCTCCCACGCTGTCCGCATCCTGTGCACCCCAACCCGGCCATCGCGCCGGGTTTTTATTTGCCTTTCGTCTTTCTTGAATTGATTATATTTATCAATTAATAATGAATATCATTATCCAGTCACCCGGCGATGATCTTCATGAAAACCGTCCTCCACGAACTGCCCTACCTGGAAAACTGGCGCTGGCTCAGCCGGCGTATTCGTTGTGCCCTGGAGCCTGACGAGCCACGCCTGATCGAGCACTACCTGGCCGAAGGCCGTTACCTGGTGTGCTGCACCGAGACCTCGCCATGGACGGTGGCAATGACCTCTTTCCGGCTGCTGCTGGATACCGCCTGCGACCGCATGCTGCCCTGGCACTGGCGCTGCCTGTGCCTCGACCAGGCGTGGCGCCCGTTGCTCGACCTGCGCAACCTCGATCGCCAGGCACACAACGAGCGCTGGCAACCCTTTGCGATGCAACTGGCCACCTGTGTGCTGTTGCCGTCGATTTCTCCCGAAGAACTGATGCAAGGACTTGAAGATGAGTGATACCCGTATCGAGCGTGACAGCATGGGTGAACTGCAGGTGCCGGCCCAGGCCCTGTACGGCGCCCAGACCCAGCGCGCGGTCGACAACTTCCCGGTCAGCGGCAAGCCGATGCCGGCCCAGTTCATCCGCGCCCTGCTGCTGGCCAAGGCGGCCGCGGCCAAGGCCAACGTCGAACTGCAGCAACTGAGCCCGGAGCAGGGCGGGGCAATCGTCAAGGCCGTGGAGCAACTGCTGGCCGAGGATTTCATCCAGCACTTCCCGGTCGATGTGTTCCAGACCGGCTCCGGCACCAGTTCGAACATGAACGCCAACGAGGTGATCGCCACCCTGGCCAGCCGTGTGCTCGGCGAGCAGGTCAATGCCAACGATCACGTCAACTGCGGCCAGAGCAGCAACGACATCATCCCCACCACCATCCACGTCAGCGCCGCCCTGGCCCTGCATGAGCAGTTGCTGCCGGCCTTGCGTCACCTGACGCAGGTGATCGAGAGCAAAGCCGTGGAAGTGCACAAGTACGTCAAGACTGGCCGCACCCACCTGATGGATGCCATGCCGGTGCGCATGAGCCAGGTGCTCGATGGCTGGGCGGCGCAGATCAAAGGCGCCCAGGCCCATGTCGAGGCCACGCTGCCAAGCTTGCAGGCGCTGGCCCAGGGCGGCACCGCAGTCGGCACCGGGATCAATGCCCACCCGCAGTTCGCGGCTGGCTTCGCTCGCCAGCTGAGCGGCCTGACCAAGGTCGAGTTCACCCCGGGCCAGAACCTGTTCGCCCTGATCGGCTCCCAGGACACTGCCGTGGCGTTGTCTGGCCAGCTCAAGACCACCGCGGTGGCGCTGATGAAGATCGCCAACGACCTGCGCTGGATGAACTCCGGCCCGCTGGCCGGCCTCGGTGAAATCGAACTTCAGGGCCTACAGCCGGGCTCGTCGATCATGCCGGGCAAGGTCAACCCGGTGATCCCGGAGGCTACCGCGATGGTTGCCGCCCAAGTGATCGGCAACGACGCCACCATCGCCGTGGCGGGGCAGTCGGGCAACTTCGAGCTCAACGTGATGCTGCCGGTGATCGCTCGCAACCTGCTGGAAAGCATCGAGTTGATGGCCAACGTCAGCCGCCTGCTGGCCGACAAGGCCATCGCGACCTTCAAGGTCAACGAAGGCAAGCTCAAGGAAGCGTTGTCGCGCAACCCGATCCTGGTCACCGCGTTGAACCCGATCATCGGTTACCTCAAGGCTGCCGAAATCGCCAAGACGGCCTACAAGCAGGGGCGCCCGGTCATCGATGTGGCCCTGGAGCACACCGACCTGTCCCGCGACCAGCTCGAAGCGCTGCTTAACCCGGAAAAACTCACCGCCGGCGGCATCTGAGCCAAGGCTGCCCAGGAGACACGTCATGCAGCACTGGAGACGCACCACGCAAAACGCCAATCGCCTGTTCGACCAGGGCGAGCTGGTCGATGCCCGGGAACACTACCTGCAAGCGCTGGCCTTGGCCCAGGTGCTGTTCGAGCGCTGGCATGACGTCGATGAGGCGGTGGCCGCGCTGGTCATCGCCCATCACAACCTGGCCGACCTGCACCTGCGGCTGAATCAGCCGCACGAAAGCGCCGACTACCTATGCGCTGCGCACCAGGCATTGCTCCAGGCCAGCCAGGAGCAACGTCTGCCCCAGGCGCTGCGCGATGCCGCGCTGCGCCACAGCGCACGCACCTACACCGAGTTGCTGAGTTTCATCGCCGACTATGGCCAGTACCCGCGCACCGAGCGCCTGCTCAATCGCCAGGCGCCGGCGACCAGCGAACTGGTCGCGCAAACGGACCTCACGCTTCGCACACCTGCTCATGGAATCCACTGACATGCCCCATACCTTGCCTGCACTGCCTTACGCCTACGATGCGCTGGAGCCGCACATCGATACCCAGACCATGGAGATCCACCACAGCAAGCACCACCAGACCTACATCAACAACCTCAATGCCGCCATCGAGGGCACCGAGTGGGCCGAATGGCCGGTGGAGCAGTTGGTCGGCGCGGTCAAGCAGTTGCCCGAGCAGTTGCGAGGGGCAGTGATCAACCAGGGCGGCGGTCACGCCAACCACACCCTGTTCTGGACCGTCATGTCGCCCAAGGGCGGCGGTGAACCTCAGGGTGAGGTGGCCAAGGCCATCGATGTGCAGCTGGGTGGTTTCGCGGCGTTCAAGGACGCGTTCACCAAGGCGGCGCTGAGCCGCTTCGGCAGTGGCTGGGCCTGGCTCAGCGTCACGCCGGCGAAAACACTGGTGGTGGAAAGCAGTGGCAACCAGGACAGCCCGCTGATGCACGGCAATACGCCGATCCTGGGGCTCGACGTGTGGGAGCATGCCTACTATCTGAAGTACCAGAACCGTCGCCCGGAATACATTGGTGCTTTCTACAACGTGGTCGACTGGGCCGAAGTGGAACGCCGCTACCTTGAAACCCTGAAGTGAGTCGAACCGGTATGCGCTCCGAGGTGATGTCTGTCAGCAGTGTGCGCCTGTTCCGCCTGGCGCTTGGGACCTTGCTGTTGCTGGTTGGCACCGCGCTGCTGGTGGCGCGCGGCATCGCCTGGCTGGACCTGGAACCGCGCATGTTGCGTGCCCTGGAGGGCGGTGCATTGTGCGCACTGGGCACGGCATTGGGGGCGGTACCGGTGCTGGTGATTCGCAACATGCCTGTGGCGCTGGCCGATACCTTGCTCGGCTTTGGCGCCGGGGTAATGTTGGCCGCCACCGCGTTCTCGTTGATCATCCCGGGGCTGGAGGCGGCCCAGGCCATCGGCTACAGCCCCTGGGGCGCCGGTGGCTTGATCAGCAGCGGCCTATTGTTCGGGGCGTTGTGCCTGTTCCTGGTAGATCTGAGGGTTTCCGGGGCATCCCCCGAAGCGCTGGTCGGTACCGGGCAGCAGCCGGTGATCGCTGCGCGGATCTGGCTGTTTGTCATTGCCATCATCGCCCACAACATTCCCGAAGGCATGGCCATTGGTGTGTCTGCCGGGGGCGGGATGGCCGATGCCGACAGCCTGGCCATGGGCATTGCCCTGCAGGATGTGCCGGAAGGGCTGGTGATTGCCCTGGTGTTGGCGGGGGCCGGGATGCCGCGCTTCAAGGCGTTCCTGATTGGCGCTGCGTCCGGGCTGGTCGAGCCGCTGGCAGCGGTGATCTGCGCCTGGTTGGTGAACATTGCCGAACTGCTGTTGCCGCTGGGCCTGGCCTGCGCGGCGGGGGCGATGCTGTTGGTGGTGACCCAGGAAATCATCCCCGAGTCACGCAGCAATGGCCATCACCGGTTGGCAAGCCTGGGCTTGTGCGTGGGCTTCTGCCTGATGATGGTGATGGATACGGCGATGTCCTGAGCCTCAGGCGAAAATCACTTCCACCCGGCCTTCGCGCCGGGTCCTGGGGGCTTCTTTCACCACGATCTGTATGTCCCGGCCCAGGCGGGCGAGGCAATCGATCATCTTGCTTTCGCTGATGCCACGGAATTTGCCGCGGGTCAGGGCGGAGACCTTGGGTTGGCTCAGGCCGAGCAGCTCGGCGGCCTGCAGTTGAGTGAGCTGGCGTGCCTTGATGATGCTGCAGATCTTGCTGGCCAGACGGGCCTTGACCAGCATCTCGCTGGCGTCGGCAAGGTGCAGGTCGGCATAGACGTTGTCAGTGCCTTCTTCGATTTCAATCATGTGTCATCCCCTTCGAATGGGCCTTTGCCTGCTTCAGGCGGGCATGGATCAAATCAACGTCATGCTTTGAGGTTTTGATGCCGCTGCGGGATTTCTTCTGGAAACAGTGCAGCACGTAAACCGCGTCGACCAGGCTGACGGTATAGACCGCCCGATAGGTGTCGCCGTGATGGTCTTCGACCACCTCGAGCACACCGCCCCCTGAAAACCCTTTGAGTACCTTCGCTTGCCAGTGCCTCGCGCCTTCTTGGGCCTGATACAGGGCAAAACCGAATACATCCTGGACATCAGCCGGGAGTGCCTGGATATCCTTCCGAGAGCTTCCAACCCAGAACAGGCGTTTGACATTCTTGATCGCTTCCATGAGATCGCCTCGAATCTATACCTATATTGGTATAGAGGCAATCGCAGGATTGTTCACACCGACAATTGGTAGCGGATGTTACGCGGGGGAGGGCTATTCGCCTTCGTCGAAGAAGTTGTTGATCAACGCCACCAGCGCATCCATGGCGTCGTTGTCCTGCTCGCCTTCGGTGGCCAGGTGCACCTGGGTGCCCTTGCCGGCTGCCAACATCATCACGGCCATGATGCTCTTGCCGTCCACCAGTTTGTCCGGTGCGCGGCCGACCCTCACCTGGCAGGGGAAGCGCCCGGCCACGCCGACGAACTTGGCTGCCGCGCGGGCATGCAGGCCCAGCTTGTTGATGATGGTAATTTCGCGGGCGGGCATCGTGGGGCGGATCCTGTGGGTTAGAGGTCGCGGTGGCGGACCTGGACGTTTTTCAGGGATTGCTGGAGCAACTGGCCGAGCCGTTCGGTGATGTACACCGAGCGGTGATGGCCGCCGGTGCAGCCGATGGCGATGGTGACATAGGCACGGTTGCTGGCGGCGAAGCGGGGCAGCCATTTGAGTAGGTAGCTGGAGATGTCCTGGAACATCTCGTCTACGTCCGGCTGGGCGGCCAGGTAGTCGATCACCGGCTGTTCGAGCCCGGAGTGGTCACGAAGTTCCGGCTTCCAGTAGGGGTTGGGCAGGCAGCGCACGTCGAATACCACGTCGGCATCCACTGGCATGCCGCGCTTGAAACCGAAGGATTCGACCAGGAAGGCTGTACCGGGCTCCGGCTGGTTGAGCAGCCGCAGCTTGATCGAGTCGCGCAGCTGGTACAGGTTCAGGCGAGTGGTGTCGATCTTCAGGTCGGCCAGGTCAGCGATAGGGCCCAGCAGCTCGCTTTCTACCCGGATGGCCTCGGCCAGCGAACGGTTGGCGTTGGTCAGCGGGTGGCGGCGGCGGGTTTCGGAAAAGCGCTTGAGCAGGGTTTCTTCGTCAGCGTCCAGATACAGTACATCGCACTGGATATGCCGATTGCGCGCTTCTTCCAGCAATTCGGGGAAGCGCGTCAGGTGGCTGGGCAGGTTGCGCGCGTCGATGGAGACAGCCACTTTGGGCTGTTGCAACTCGGTGTTGATCAGCGCGTTTTCCGCCAGCTGCGGCAACAACCCGGCAGGCAGGTTGTCGATGCAGTAGTAGCCGTTGTCTTCCAGCACGTCGAGGGCGGTGCTTTTACCCGAGCCGGAGCGGCCGCTGACGATGATCAGGCGCATGTTCAGGCCTCGTTCTGGACGTCCAGGACCACCTGGTAGAGCGCTTCGTTGCTGTTGGCAGCACGCAGGCGCTTACGCACATCCTCGCGATCGAGCATGCTGGCGATCTGGCGCAGCAATTCAAGGTGCGCATCGGTCGCGGCTTCAGGGACCAGCAGGACGAACAGCAGGTCCACGGGCGCGCCATCGATGGCGTCGTAATCGATGGGAGCTTCCAGGTGCAGCAGGGCACTGACGGGCGCAGAGCAACCCTCGAGCCTGCAGTGGGGAATGGCGATGCCATTGCCAAAACCGGTGGAGCCGAGTTTCTCGCGGGCAATCAGCTTCTCGAAGACGTCTTGCATCTCGAGCTCTGGGATCTGCTCGGCAATTACAGTGGCGACCTTTTCGAGGGCGCGCTTCTTACTGCCGCCCGGCACGTTCACGAGGGAACGGCCGGGGGTCAGGATGGTTTCAAGTCGGATCATGGATGAGGGGGATCAGCGGGCGGCTGCGCCTTGCAGCAGGCTTTGCTGTTTTTCCTTGTGTTTTTTCAGTTGGCGGTCGAGCTTGTCGGCAAGCGCGTCGATCGCGGCATACATGTCTTGGTGTTCGGCATTGGCAACGACTTCACCACCGGGTATCTGGAGCGTGGCTTCAACCTTTTGCTGCAGCTTCTCGACTTTCATGATCACCGTCACGTTGGTGATCTTGTCGAAATGACCCTCCAGTCGGGCGAGCTTTTCGAGCACGTAATCGCGCAGTGGTTGGGTGACTTCTACATGCTGTCCACTGATGTTGACTTGCATACAGCTTCTCCTTTGTTGCCCGTGCATAAAGAGGCAGGTATTGCACCTGCCACTGAAACGCTATGGCTTGCCCAGGGGCTACATCAGTCGCTTGCGTTCACTCGAAGGGGCTATGCCCAACGATTCACGGTACTTGGCGACGGTGCGACGGGCTACCTGGATGCCTTGTGCCTCCAGTAAACCAGCGATCTTGCTGTCACTCAATGGCTTTTTCTGATTTTCCGCGGCGACCAGTTTCTTGATGATCGCGCGGATCGCCGTGGATGAGCATTCGCCGCCTTCGGCGGTGCTCACGTGGCTCGAGAAAAAGTACTTGAGCTCATAGATGCCGCGTGGCGTGTGCATGTATTTCTGCGTGGTGACCCGGGAAATGGTCGACTCATGCATACCCACCGCCTCGGCGATGTCGTGCAGCACCAGCGGCTTCATGGCCTCGTCACCGTGGTCAAGGAAACCGCGCTGGTGTTCGACGATCTGGGTCGCCACTTTCATCAGGGTTTCGTTGCGGCTTTGCAGGCTCTTGATGAACCAGCGCGCTTCCTGCAGCTGGTTGCGCATGAAGGTGTTGTCGGCGCTGGTGTCGGCGCGGCGCACGAAGCCTGCGTACTGCGGATTGACCCGCAGGCGCGGCACGGCTTCCTGGTTGAGCTCGACCAGCCAGCGTTCGTTGTCCTTGCGCACGATGACGTCCGGCACTACGTATTCGGGCTCGCTCGACTCGATCTGGGAGCCTGGGCGCGGATTGAGCGTCTGCACCAGCTCGATGACCTGGCGCAGTTCATCTTCCTTGAGCTTCATGCGGCGCATCAGCTGGCTGTAGTCGCGGCTGCCGAGCAGGTCGATATAGTCGCTGACCAGGCGCTGAGCTTCGCTCATCCACGGCGTCGAGGCCGGCAGCTGGCGCAGCTGCAACAGCAGGCACTCACCCAGGGAGCGGGCGCCGATGCCGGCGGGCTCGAACTGCTGGATGCGGTGCAGCACCGCCTCTACCTCGTCCAGCTCGATGTCGAGCTCGGAGTCGAAGCCGGCGCAGATTTCTTCGAGGGTATCTTCCAGGTAGCCCTGGCCGTTGATGCTGTCGATCAGGGTGACGGCAATCAGCCTGTCGGTGTCGGACATCGGCGCGAGGTTGAGTTGCCAGAGAAGGTGGCTTTGCAGGCTCTCGCCCACGGACGTGCGGGTGGTGAAGTCCCACTCGTCATCATCGTTGCTGGGCAGGCTGCTGGCGCTGGTCTGGTAGATGTCTTCCCAGGCGGTGTCGACAGGCAGCTCGTTGGGGATGCGCTCGGCCCACTCGCCTTCTTCCAGGGTTTCGGTGTTGCTGGTGGTTTCCTGGAAACTGGTGTCCTGGGCTTCGGCGACCGGCTTGCTTTCGGCGTTGTCCGCCATCGGGTCGCTGTTGTCGAAGTCGTCGCCGTCTTCCTGGCGTTCGAGCATCGGGTTGGATTCCAGCGCTTCCTGGATTTCCTGCTGTAGGTCCAGGGTGGAGAGCTGAAGCAGACGGATGGCCTGTTGCAACTGCGGGGTCATCGTCAGTTGCTGGCCCATTTTTAGGACGAGCGATGGTTTCATGGCAGGGGCTTAATACCTTGTTAGCCGGCGCACATGCGCCATCTACTACCTGTAGGGCGCTGGGCGCCGATTTTAAGCAAGTTCTTATGCAACTCGTATGCCTGAAATTCTAGCGCTTGCCTAGAGCACAGTTACACTTAAGCCCTGAACGGGCGTGTGCGCCAGTGCTCCAGGCGGGCCTGGATCAGAGGCGGAACTCGTGACCCAGGTAGACCTCCTTGACCAGCTGGTTGGCCAGGATGGTCTCGGCATCGCCCTCGGCGATCAGTTGGCCATCGTTGACGATGTAGGCCGTCTCACAGATGTCCAGCGTCTCGCGAACGTTGTGGTCGGTGATCAGCACGCCGATCCCCTTGTTCTTGAGGTGGTGGATGATCTGTTTGATGTCGCCCACCGAGATCGGGTCGACGCCGGCGAACGGTTCATCCAGCAGGATGAACTTGGGCGCGGTGGCCAGGGCGCGGGCGATTTCGACACGACGGCGTTCACCACCGGAAAGGCTCATGCCGAGGTTGTCGCGGATGTGGCTGATGTGGAATTCCTGCAGCAGGCTTTCCAGCTCCTTGCGCCGGCCGTCGCGGTCGAGGTCCTTGCGGGTCTCGAGGATGGCCATGATGTTGTCGGCCACCGACAGCTTGCGGAAGATCGAGGCTTCCTGCGGCAGATAGCCGATGCCGGATTGGGCACGGCCGTGCATGGGCTGGTGGCTGACGTCGAGACTGTCGATCAGTACCCGGCCCTGATCGGCCTGGACCAGGCCGACGATCATGTAGAAGCAGGTGGTCTTGCCGGCGCCGTTGGGGCCGAGCAAGCCGACGATCTGGCCGCTTTCGATAGACAGGCTGACGTCGCGAACGACTTGCCGGCCTTTGTAGCTCTTGGCCAGGTGCTGGGCTTTGAGGGTTGCCATTTACTCGGCCTTTTTCTTCGGTTGAATGACCATGTCGATACGCTGACGTGGTGCAGTCACGTTGCCGCCGCGGCCGGCGGTCGCCACCTGGGTTTTGGTGTTGTAGACGATCTTCTCGCCTTCGGTGGTGTTGCCTTCGTTCTCGACCTTGGCGCGGTCGGTCAGGATGACCATTTCCTTTTGCGCCTGGTACTGGATGGTCACGGCCCAGCCTTTCATCTTGTCCGGCTTGGCAGCGCTCTGCTGCTGCTCGAAGTAAGCCAGGTTGCCCACCGAGGTGACCACGTCGATGTCGCCGTTGGCGGCGCGGGTCATGGTCACGGTGTTGCCTTTGATCACCATCGAACCTTGGGTGATGATCACGTCGCCGGTGTAGGTGGCCACACCCTGCTTGTCGTCCAGGTGCGCGTTGTCGGCCTGGATGCGAATTGGCTGGTCACGGTCGTTCGGCAGGGCGAAGGCGCTCGCGCTTCCCAGTGCTACGCCCAGGCTGAGCAGAAGGGGGATGGTTTTAACGAGCCTCATACTGTCCTCTTACGTTAGAGAGCAGGTCCATCCTGCCTTCTTTCAAATACGCTTTCATTCCTTTGCCCGTAGTCGTGCCACCGGCGCCGTCGATTCTAACGGCTTGCTCGGTCTGCGCATATTGCTTCTGCGGGAACACGGTCATGCGTGTGCTGGTAATAATGGTTTGACGCTGCTTTTCGTCGGTGCGGGCAACCCGCACATTGTCGATCAATTCGACCTCGGTGCCGTCCGGGTTGACCTCGGCGCGCGTGCTCTGCACATGCCAGGGGTACTCGGTGCCACGGTACATCTGCAGGTCGGGCGTGGTCACCAGGGTGACTTCGCTGGTCTTGAGGTGCTCGACCTTGTCGGCGGTCATTTCGTATTGCAGCTTGCCGTCAGGCAAAAACTGCACGCTGTGAGCGTTGATCGCGTAGTAGTCGATGGCGCTTTCGTCGGTCTGCGCGACCGGCTTGTCGAGGAAACTCTCGGGGCTGATGTTCCAGTACCCGACGGCCACCAGCACGGCGGCTATCACGCCAAGCAGCGCGAAATTTCTGATCTTCTTGCTGAACATGGGGGGCCTTACAGGTAATTGGCGTTGGCAGCGTCCAGGGTGCCCTGGGCCTGCATGATCAGTTCACAGAACTCGCGGGCGGCGCCTTCGCCGCCACGTGCCTGGGTGACGCCGTGGGCATGCTGGCGAACGAACGGCGCGGCATTGCTTACCGCCATGCCCAGGCCTACCCGGCGAATCACCGGCAGGTCGGGCAGGTCGTCACCCAGATAGGCGACCTGTTCGTAGCTTAGATTGAGTTCGGCAAGCAGGCCGTCCAGCACCACCAGCTTGTCCTCGCGCCCCTGGAACAGGTGCGGGATGCCGAGGTTCTTCGCCCGGCGCTCGACCACCGGCGTCTTGCGCCCGCTGATGATCGCCGTGGTGACGCCTGCGGCCATGAGCATCTTGATGCCGTGGCCGTCGAGGGTGTTGAAGGTCTTGAATTCGCTGCCGTCTTCAAGGAAGTACAGGCGGCCATCGGTGAGCACGCCGTCAACGTCGAACACCGCCAGCTTGATGGCCTTGGCGCGTTGCATGAGGTCCTGGTTCATTTACATCACTCCGGCGCGCAGCAGGTCGTGCATGTTCAGGGCGCCGGTCGGCCGGTCGCTCTGATCGACAACGACAAGTGCGCTGATCTTGTGGTCTTCCATGATTTTGAGCGCCTCGGCGGCGAGCATCTCGGCGCGGGCGGTCTTGCCATGCACGGTCATGACTTCGTCGATGAGGGTCTTGTGCACGTCGATATTGCGATCGAGGCTGCGGCGCAGGTCGCCGTCGGTGAATATCCCGGCCAGCGTGCCGTCCTGCTCCAGCACCACGGTCATGCCCAGGCCCTTGCGCGACATTTCGATCAGCGCGTCCTTGAGCAGGGTGCCGCGCTGCACCTGGGGCAGTTCGTCGCCGGCATGCATCACGTTCTCGACCTTGAGCAACAAGCGCCGGCCCAGTGCCCCACCGGGGTGGGAGAAGGCGAAGTCTTCGGCGGTGAAACCGCGCGCTTCCAGCAGGGCGATGGCCAGTGCATCGCCCAGGGCCAGCGAGGCGGTGGTGGAGGAGGTCGGTGCCAGGTTGAGCGGGCAGGCTTCCTGGGCGACGCTGGCGTCGAGATTGACTTCGGCGGCCTGCGCCAGCGGCGAGTCCGGGTTGCCGGTCAGGCTGATCATCTGGATCCCCAGGCGCTTGATCAGCGGCAACAGGGTGACGATCTCGGCGGTGCTGCCCGAGTTGGACAGGGCGAGGATGACATCGTCACGGGTGATCATGCCCATGTCGCCATGGCTGGCTTCGGCCGGGTGCACGAAAAACGCCGGCGTGCCGGTGCTGGCGAGGGTGGCGGCGATCTTGTTGCCGATATGCCCGGATTTGCCCATGCCGACCACGACCACCCGGCCCTTGCTCGCCAGGATCAGCTCGCAGGCCCTGACGAAATCACCGTCGATGCGGGCCAGCAGTGCCTGCACTGCCTCGAGTTCCAGGCGCAAGGTGCGCTGGGCGGATTGGATCAGCTCGCTGGATTGGCTCATGTCGAAAACGCAATGCCTGATGAAAAGGCGGCGATTATAGCCGCAATGTGTGAAAGGCTCATCCATTCGATTGTCGCAAGAATCCACTAGAAGGCTGTCGCCTGCCTGAACAGCCGTATTTGCGGCCTTGGGGGCGTGCCTTCTGCGGTGCTATAGTTCGCCGCTGTTCGGCCCGCCAGGGACCAGTGTGCCTTCAAGATGAAGGCAGGCGTCCATGAAGACGAGGCTGCATTGCAAGGAGTCTAGATGAGTGTGGATAGCGCCTGCGCGGTCGAGCTGAAGGGAGTCACCTTCAAGCGTGGTTCGCGCAGCATTTTCAGCAACGTGGACATTCGCATTCCCCGCGGCAAGGTCACCGGTATCATGGGGCCTTCGGGGTGCGGCAAGACGACTTTGCTGCGTCTGATGGGCGCACAGTTGCGGCCGTCCAGCGGAGAAGTCTGGGTCAATGGCCAGAACCTGCCCGCGTTGTCGCGGGGCGACCTGTTCGATGCGCGCAAGCAGATGGGCGTGCTGTTCCAGAGTGGCGCCCTGTTCACCGACCTCGATGTCTTCGAGAACGTCGCCTTCCCGCTGCGCGTGCACACCGAGCTGCCGGACGATCTGATTCGCGACATCGTCCTGATGAAGTTGCAGGCCGTGGGCCTGCGCGGTGCCATCGATCTGATGCCCGACGAGCTCTCCGGCGGCATGAAGCGCCGCGTGGCGCTGGCCCGGGCGATTGCCCTCGACCCGCAGATCCTCATGTACGACGAGCCGTTCGTCGGCCAGGACCCGATCGCCATGGGCGTGCTGGTCCGTCTGATCCGCCTGCTCAACGACGCTCTGGGTATCACCAGCATCGTGGTTTCCCACGACCTGGCGGAAACCGCCAGCATCGCCGACTACATCTATGTGGTGGGTGATGGTCAGGTTCTGGGGCAGGGTACGCCCGCCGAACTGATGGGCTCGGACAACCCGCGTATCCGCCAGTTCATGAAGGGCGACCCGGACGGCCCGGTACCCTTCCACTTCCCTGCGCCAGACTACCGCGCCGATTTGCTGGGGGCGCGTTGATGCGCAGAAAATCCTTACTCGAACGTATTCGTCTGTTCGGCCGCTCGGCCATCGACGTGCTGGCGGTGCTGGGCCGCTCCTGCCTGTTCCTTGGTCACGCGCTGAGCGGTCGAGGTGGTGTTGGCGGCGGCTTCCAGTTGCTGGTCAAGCAGCTTTATTCGGTTGGCGTGCTGTCGCTGGCGATCATCGTCGTTTCCGGTGTGTTCATCGGCATGGTGCTGGCGCTGCAGGGCTACAGCATCCTCGCCCGCTATGGTTCGGAGCAGGCCGTGGGGCAGATGGTTGCCCTGACCTTGCTGCGTGAGCTCGGGCCAGTGGTGACCGGCCTGCTGTTCGCCGGCCGCGCCGGTTCTGCGCTGACTGCCGAAATCGGCAACATGAAATCCACCGAGCAGCTGTCGAGCCTGGAAATGATTGGTGTCGACCCGCTCAAGTACATCGTCGCCCCACGCCTGTGGGCCGGCTTCATCTCGCTGCCGCTGCTGGCGCTGATCTTCAGCGTGGTGGGCATCTGGGGTGGCTCGTGGGTCGCGGTCGACTGGCTGGGCGTCTACGAAGGCTCGTTCTGGGCCAACATGCAGAACAGCGTTTCTTTCACCGACGACGTGATCAACGGGCTGATCAAGAGCCTGGTGTTTGCCTTCGTCGTCACCTGGATCGCCGTATTCCAGGGGTATGACTGCGAGCCCACCTCAGAAGGGATCAGTCGTGCCACCACCAAGACCGTGGTCTATGCCTCGTTGGCAGTCCTGGGTCTGGACTTTATTCTGACCGCCTTGATGTTTGGAGATTTCTGATGCAAAACCGCACCCTGGAAATCGGTGTCGGCCTGTTCCTCCTGGCCGGGATCCTGGCGCTGCTGCTGCTGGCCCTGCGTGTCAGCGGGCTGTCGGCCAGCCCGAGCAGCGACACGTACAAAGTTTATGCGTACTTCGACAATATCGCCGGTTTGACGGTCAGAGCTAAAGTGACCATGGCCGGTGTGACCATCGGCAAGGTCACGGCCATCGATCTGGACCGCGATTCGTATACCGGTCGGGTCACGTTGCAGCTGGACAAGAACGTCGACAACCTGCCGACCGACTCCACTGCCTCGATCCTGACCGCCGGCCTGCTGGGCGAGAAGTACATCGGCATCAGCGTGGGCGGCGAAGAAGCGGTTCTCAAAGACGGCAGCACCATCCACGACACCCAGTCGGCGCTGGTGCTGGAAGACCTGATCGGCAAATTCCTGCTCAATACCGTGGGCAAGGAACCCAAAGAAGCGCAACCGGCTAATTAAGGAGTTTCCATGATTTCGATCCTGCGACGTGGCCTGCTGGTTCTGCTGGCGGCCTTCCCCCTGCTGGCCATGGCGGCGCCGGGGCAGTCCGCCCGTGACGTCATCCAGGGCACCACGACCCAGTTGCTGAACGATCTCAAGGCCAACAAGGCGCAGTACAAGGCCAACCCTGAGGCGTTCTATGCCGCACTCAACGGCAACCTTGGCCCGGTGGTCGATGCCGACGGCATCTCCAAGAGCATCATGACCGTCAAGTATTCGCGCAAGGCCACCCCGGAGCAGATGCAGCGCTTCCAGGAGAACTTCAAGCGCAGCCTGATGCAGTTCTATGGCAACGCCCTGCTCGAGTACAACAACCAGGGCATCACCGTCGACCCGGCCAAGGCCGAGGACGGCGACCGCACCAGCGTCGGCATGAAGATCACCGGCAACAACGGTGCGGTCTATCCGGTGCAGTACACCATGCAGAAGATTGACGGCGAGTGGAAAGTGCGCAACGTCATCGTCAACGGCATCAACATCGGCAAGCTGTTCCGCGACCAGTTCGCCGACGCCATGCAGCGCAACGGTAACAGCCTGGACAAGACCATCGACGGCTGGGCCGGCGAGGTGGCCAAGGCCAAGGAAGCCGCCGACAACTCGCCGGATAAGGAAGTCAAATGAGTGATGCTGCCGTGAGCATGCCCGAACCCGGTGTGATTTGCCTGGCCGGGGTGCTCGACTACCGCAGCGGGCCGGCCCTGCGCCAGCAGGGCAAGGCCCTGATCGCCGCCAGTGGCGAGCCGCGGTTGGTGCTCGACTGCAGCGCGGTGGTCAAGTCGAGCAGCGTCGGGCTGTCCCTGCTGCTGGCCTTCATGCGTGATGCCCAGGCGGCTGGCAAGGCCTGCGAAGTGCGCGGCATGCCTGCCGACATGCTGGAAATTGCCGGGGTCTATGACCTCGATGAAGTGCTGGCCGTTTGATGGCTGGCACGAAGGTGAAGGCCCCTCGGTCAGCGCATCCCGTCATGGGCTTCGCAGGCGAGGGGCTTTTTTGTATGATGGCCGACCCGCGCGCGTTGGGCGCCGATCGAGGTTGAGCATGCAGGCCGTAGAAGTCAAAAGCTTTCTGGAAGAGAAATTGCCGGGATCCCGGGTCGAAGTTGAAGGCGAAGGCTGCAACTTCCAGTTGAACGTGATCAGCGACGAGCTGGCCGGCCTGAGCCCGGTCAAGCGTCAGCAGGCGATCTATGCTCACCTCAATCCGTGGATCGCCAACGGCGCCATTCACGCGGTAACCATGAAATTCTTCAGCAGCGCAGCCTGGGCTGAGCGCACCTGAGCCAACTTGGCGGCGAGACACAAATGGACAAACTGATTATCACTGGCGGCCCACGCCTCGACGGCGAAATTCGCATCTCCGGTGCGAAGAACGCGGCCCTGCCGATTCTGGCGGCGACCCTGCTGGCCGATGGCCCGGTTACCGTGGGCAACCTGCCACACCTGCACGACATCACCACCATGATCGAGCTGTTCGGTCGCATGGGCATCGAGCCTGTGATCGACGAAAAGCTGGCCGTGGAGATCGACCCGCGCACCATCAAGACCCTGGTTGCTCCTTACGAGCTGGTCAAGACCATGCGCGCCTCGATCCTGGTGCTTGGCCCGATGGTTGCCCGTTTCGGCGAAGCTGAAGTGGCCCTGCCTGGCGGCTGCGCCATCGGCTCGCGTCCGGTTGACCTGCACATCCGCGGCCTGGAAGCCATGGGCGCGAAGATCGAGGTCGAAGGCGGCTACATCAAGGCCAAGGCCCCCGAGGGCGGCCTGCGCGGTGCGCACTTCTTCTTCGACACCGTCAGCGTGACCGGTACCGAGAACATCATGATGGCCGCGGCACTGGCCAAGGGCCGCAGCGTGCTGCAGAACGCCGCTCGCGAGCCTGAAGTGGTCGACCTGGCCAACTTCATCAACGCCATGGGCGGCAAGGTTCAGGGCGCCGGCACCGACACTATCACCATCGATGGCGTCGAGCGCCTGGCCTCGGCCAACTACCGCGTCATGCCCGACCGTATCGAGACCGGTACCTACCTGGTCGCCGCTGCCGTTACCGGTGGTCGCGTCAAGGTCAAGGACACCGATCCGACCATCCTTGAAGCCGTGCTCGAGAAGCTCAAGGAAGCCGGCGCCGATATCACCACCGGTGAAGACTGGATCGAGCTGGACATGCACGGCAAGCGGCCCAAGGCCGTCAACCTGCGTACCGCTCCTTACCCGGCGTTCCCTACCGACATGCAGGCGCAGTTCATTTCGCTCAATGCCATCGCCGAAGGCACTGGTGCAGTGATCGAAACCATCTTCGAAAACCGCTTCATGCACGTCTACGAGATGCACCGCATGGGCGCGCAGATCCAGGTCGAAGGCAATACCGCCATCGTTACCGGCGTCAAGACGCTCAAGGGCGCTCCGGTGATGGCCACCGACCTGCGTGCTTCCGCCAGCCTGGTGCTGTCGGCGCTGGTTGCCGAGGGTGACACCCTGATCGATCGCATCTACCACATCGACCGTGGTTACGAGTGCATCGAGGAAAAACTGCAGATGCTGGGCGCGAAGATCCGTCGCGTACCGGGCTAGTAGCCCGCAGGCGCACGGAGGCGCCTACCGAATCGAATACCGGCCAGGCTCACTGCCTGGCCGGCTGTAGCCGCTTAAGGACCGACGTTTCCCATGTTGACCATCGCGCTATCCAAAGGCCGTATTCTCGACGATACCCTGCCACTGCTGGCCGAGGCCGGTATCGTGCCGACCGAGAACCCGGACAAGAGCCGCAAGCTGATCATCCCCACCACGCAGGACGACGTGCGCCTGCTCATCGTGCGGGCCACCGACGTGCCGACCTATGTCGAGCATGGCGCCGCCGACCTCGGTGTAGCCGGCAAGGACGTGCTGATGGAATACGGCGGCCAGGGCCTGTATGAGCCTCTGGACCTGCAGATTGCCCAATGCAAGCTGATGACCGCTGGCGTCACTGGCGCACCCGAGCCCAAGGGCCGTCTGCGCGTGGCGACCAAGTTCGTCAACGTGGCCAAGCGTTACTACGCCGAACAGGGTCGCCAGGTCGACATCATCAAGCTGTATGGCTCGATGGAGCTGGCCCCGCTGATCAACCTCGCCGACAAGATCATCGACGTGGTCGACACCGGCAACACCCTGCGTGCCAATGGCCTCGAGCCCCAGGAGCTGATCGCCACGATCAGTTCGCGCCTGGTGGTCAACAAGGCCTCCATGAAAATGCAGCACGCCCGCATTCAAAGCCTGATCGACACCCTGCGCAACGCCGTCGAATCGCGACACCGCGGCTGACTTCTGCGCGCGACCTTCGCTGTCGCGCCCGTCTATCCGCGTCATAGCCTTCTTTCTCAGGTGCCCGCGCGGATGGACTGGTAGCCTTGGGCGCCTGAGCATTCGCTAATAAAACGAGGCCCTCGCCATGACCGTGTCCACTGCAATTGCCCGTCTCAACGCCGCTGACCAGGATTTCGCCCGACATCTGGATCATCTGCTGAGCTGGGAAAGTGTGTCCGATGACGCGGTCAACCAGCGCGTGCTCGACATCATCAAGGCCGTGCGCGAGCGCGGTGACGCAGCGCTGGTTGAATTCACCCAGCGCTTCGACGGTGTCGACGCCAAGACCATCGATGACCTGATCCTCGATCGTGCCCGCCTGGAGCTGGCGCTGACCCGCATCACCCGGGTGCAGCGTGAAGCACTGGAGAAAGCCGCCAACCGCGTGCGCCTGTACCACGAGCGGCAGAAGCAGGACTCCTGGCAGTACACCGAAGCCGACGGCACCGTGCTCGGCCAGAAGGTCACCCCGCTGGACCGCGCCGGCCTGTACGTGCCGGGCGGCAAGGCGTCGTATCCCTCGTCGGTGCTGATGAACGCGATTCCAGCCAAGGTTGCGGGTGTCGGTGAAGTGGTCATGGTAGTGCCGACCCCGCGTGGCGAGGTCAATGAGTTGGTGCTGGCTGCTGCCTGCATCGCCGGCGTCGATCGGGTGTTCACCGTGGGTGGCGCCCAGGCCGTCGCGGCCCTGGCCTACGGCACCGAAAGCGTGCCGCAGGTGGACAAGATCGTCGGCCCGGGCAACATCTACGTGGCCACCGCCAAGCGCCATGTATTTGGCCAGGTGGGTATCGACATGATCGCCGGCCCGTCGGAGATCCTGGTGGTGTGCGATGGTCAGACCGATCCGGACTGGATCGCCATGGACCTGTTCTCCCAGGCCGAACACGATGAAGATGCCCAGGCCATCCTGGTCAGCCCCGATGCCGAGTTCCTCGATCGCGTTGCCGCCAGCATCGACAAGCTGCTGCCAACCATGGAGCGCGCCGAGATCATCGAAAAATCGATCAACGGCCGTGGCGCCCTGATTCAGGTGCGCGACATGCAACAGGCCATCGAGGTGGCCAACCGCATCGCCCCCGAACACCTGGAGCTGTCGGTGGCCGACCCGCAGGCCTGGCTGCCGCAGATCCGCCACGCCGGCGCGATCTTCATGGGCCGTCACACCAGCGAGGCGCTGGGCGACTACTGCGCCGGCCCCAACCACGTACTGCCAACCTCCGGCACCGCGCGCTTCTCCTCGCCGCTGGGCGTGTATGACTTCCAGAAGCGTTCGTCGATCATTTTCTGTTCCGAGCAGGGCGCATCCGAGCTTGGCCACACCGCTTCGGTACTGGCCCGTGGCGAGTCGTTGACCGCCCACGCCCGCAGCGCCGAATACCGCATCCTCACCGAGAAGGGGAATTGAGCATGAGTCGTTTCTGGAGTCCCTTCGTCAAGGACCTGGTGCCCTACGTGCCGGGCGAGCAGCCCAAGCTGGCCAAGCTGGTCAAGCTCAACACCAACGAGAACCCCTATGGCCCATCGCCCAAGGCGCTGGAGGCCATGCGTGGTGAGTTGAACGACAACCTGCGCCTGTACCCGGACCCGAATGGTGACCGGCTCAAGCAGGCGGTGGCCGAGTACTACGGTGTCACCCCGGCGCAGGTGTTTGTCGGCAACGGCTCGGACGAGGTGCTGGCGCACATCTTCCACGGCCTGTTCCAGCACGATGCGCCGTTGCTGTTCCCGGACGTCAGCTACAGCTTCTACCCGGTGTATTGCGGGCTGTACGGCATCCCGTATGAGCAGGTGGCGCTGGACGAGCAGTTCCAGATTCGCGTTTCGGACTACAACAAGCCGAACGCCGGGATCATCTTCCCCAATCCCAATGCGCCGACCGGTTGCCTGCTGCCGCTTGAGGCGGTGGAGCAGATGCTGCAGGCCAATCGGGATTCGGTGGTGGTGGTGGACGAGGCGTACATCGACTTCGGTGGCGAGACGGCCATCAGCCTGGTTGATCGCTATGACAACCTGCTGGTGACCCAGACGCTGTCCAAATCGCGTTCGTTGGCTGGGCTGCGGGTTGGCCTGGCTGTGGGGCATCCGGATCTGATCGAGGCGCTGGAGCGGATCAAGAACAGCTTCAACTCGTACCCGTTGGACCGGGCTGCGATTGTCGGGGCTGCGGTGGCGTTCGAGGATCGTGCTTACTTTGACGAGACTTGCCGCAAGGTGATCGACAGCCGTGAGGTGTTGGTTGCGGCGTTGCAGGCGCGGGGGTTCGAGGTGTTGCCTTCGGCGGCGAACTTCATTTTTGCTCGGCATCCGGAGCAGGATGCGGGGGGGATTGCGGCGCGGCTGCGGGAGCAGGGGGTTATTGTGCGGCACTTCAAGCAGGAGCGGATTGTGCAGTTCTTGCGGATTACGGTTGGGACGCCGGAGATGAATCAGGCTTTGCTTGATGCGCTTGATTGATTTGATTTGAGCTGTTGATGCTGGGGCGAATTGGGGGGTGGTTGGATTTCTCCTGATTCGCCCTTTGTTGTTGTTGTTGTTGTTGTTGTTGTTGTTGTTGTTGTTGTTTTGAAAGTTTTATGTGCATTCATTTGCGATGTCGACGCATAGTCACCTTTCCGCCCTTACGGCGGGTTACTTTGGTCTTGGCCAAAGTAACCA